>NZ_JAAGPP010000009.1:0-110752 GCF_017104975.1 Burkholderia sp. Ac-20344 | reverse complement strand
CCTGTTCACGTTTTATTTTTTTCAAGACGACGACGGCATACGAGATGTCTCGCAGTCACTGAAGTTCAGAGGTGTGCTCGTCCGTTCTTTGCGCTCGCGACCGCCGCGGCGGCGAGCGAAACGGCAAACCGCGACGGCCGGCCCGCGCGAGCGTCGACGAACGGCGCGGTCGCCGCGCGGGCATGCACGCGATCGTTCCGGCGCAAGGCCGGCCCGGTGGTCGCGAAGCGGATGCCGTTGCCGTGTTTCATCTGTCTAGCGTTCCTCGATGCGGGCCGTCACGCGGCCTGCCAGTACGCGTCGAGGCGCGCGTACAGTGCGTCGCGCTGCGCCGGTTCGATGAACGACGCCTCGAAGCCGTTGCGGATCACCGCATGGACTTCGGCATCCGTGAGTTGCAGCCCTTCGGCCGTCGCGAAGTAGTTTTCATTGACGTAGCCGCCGAAATAGGCCGGATCGTCGGAGTTGATCGTCACCGCGACGCCGCGATCGAGCAGGGCCTTCAGCGTGTGCTTCGCCATGTCGTCGAACACGCACAGTTTCAGGTTCGACAGCGGGCACACGGTGAGTGCCGTGCGCGTCTTGGCGAGGCGTTCGACGAGTGCCGCGTCCTCGATGCTGCGCACGCCGTGGTCGATCCGGTCGACCTTCAGCACGTCGAGCGCTTCGTAGATGTATGCGGGCGGGCCTTCCTCACCCGCATGCGCGACGAGCTTCAGCCCGAGCGCGCGCGCCTTGTCGAACACGCGCGCGAACTTCGTCGGCGGATGGCCGAGCTCGGACGAGTCGAGGCCCACGCCGATCAGGCGATGGCGGTAGCGCTCGAACAGCGGCAGCGCGGCTTCGAACGTCGCGAGCGCATCCTCTTCGGACAGGTGGCGCAGGAAGCACAGAATCAGCTTGCTCGACAGCCCGCGTTGTTCGGCATCGGCGAGCGCGCGCTCGATGCCGGCCACCACCGTCTCGATCGGCACGCCGCGTTCGGTGTGCGTCTGCGGGTCGAAGAACAGTTCGGTGTGGACGACGTTGTCGGCGAGCGCGCGTTCGCAGTACGCGGCCGTCATGTCGTAGAAATCCTGCTCGGTCAGCAGCACGCTTGCGCCTGCGTAATAGATGTCGAGGAACGACTGCAGGTCGGTGAACGCGTACGCGGCGCGCAGCGCGTCGATCGAGTCGTACGCGAGCTTCACGCCGTTGCGCTGCGCGAGCGCAAAAATCAGCTCGGGCTCGAGCGAGCCTTCGATATGGATGTGCAGCTCCGCTTTCGGCGCGCGGGCAATCTTGTTCTTGAATGTCGGGGTCATGGCGTCGTTCTTGGTCGGTCAGTAGGTAGGGGAAGCCTGCGCGGATGCGTTTGCGTTTGCCTCGACGGCCTGCAGCAACTGCGCGGCCACCGAGATCGCGATCACTTCGGGCGCCTTGTCGATGATGCCTTCGACTCCGATCGGGCAGCGCATCCGCGCGACCTGGGCCGGGTCGATGCCGATCGCCGCGAGGCGATGATCGAACTGCACGCGTTTCGCACGCGAGCCGGTCATCCCGAAGTACGCGTAGTCGCCGCGCCGCAGGATGCGCTCGGCCAGCACGAAATCAAGTGCGTGGTCGTGCGTCATCACGACGAAGTAGGCCTGCGGCGGTGCTGTGTCGACCGCATCGGCCGGGGCAGCGGCCGCTTCGATCGCGAGGTTGCCGATGCCGGCGAGCGCATCGGCCGGCGGGAACACCGCGTCGGGCCCGTCGATCCAGCGCACGTGGCACGGCAGCGTCGCCAGCACCTTCACGAGCGCGGTGCCGATGTGCCCGGCGCCGAACAGCACGACGGGGAACGCATACGGCGCGATCGTTTCGGTCATCAGCGACACGCCGCCGGTTTCCCATAGCAGGCAGTCGGCACGCGCGGCTTCCGATTCGGGTTCGCTCAACAGCGGCGCGCCCGGCGAGGGGCCGAATGATACGCTACGCACGGTCGCGGCGCCGGCCGCGACACGCTTCGCGAGCGACATGATCCAGCCGAGATCGCCGACGTCGAGCCGCTCGAACGCGAGCACCACGGCGCCGCCGCAGCACTGTCCGAGGCTCGGGCCGAGCGCGAGCCGCTCGAGCCGGCGCGCGTGCGGCACGTGCGCGCCATCCTTCAGCAGATGCCGTGCGATCTCGATTGCCTTCCATTCCAGATGACCGCCGCCGATCGTATGGCGGGCCATGTCGCGCGTGACGAGCATCTTGGTGCCGGCTTCGCGCGGCGCGGAGCCGTCAGTGTGCGCGACCGTCACGAGCACGGCCGCTTCGCCATGCGCGAGCAGTTGCTGCAGATCGCCGAGCCAGGCTTCCATCAGCACGCTCCGTTCGGGACGACGCGGCATGACACGCGGCGCAGGCTGGCGAGCGTGGCGGCAACGATGACGGACGGGAGCGGGGCGGGCCGGCCGCACGGCCGATGCGGTGCGGCGGCAGCGCGCCGACGGCGCGCGCGAACGGCACCGCCGGATGCGCGGACGCGAAGAGGGTGACGGATGCGGATGGTTTGCGTTGTCATGATGAATCCAGTCGACATTGCGGGTCGGGCGCGCGTTACGCAGGGGGGAGACCGCCTGGCCTCGCGCACGTAGATCGCCATCCAGTCACGAAGATAGCACCGCAACGCGGCGGGAACATCACGGGGCGGTGATCCGGGCTATCAGGAGGCGATCATGTCGATCATAGGCCCGCCGCGCGGGATCGGGGCGCCGATGCGTGCTCATCGGGCCGAAACGCAGGCGTGGCGGGGCGGGGCGCGGAAGTCACGCGATGCGCGTTCGCCCGGAGATCCGGGCGGCGGCGGAGTAGGTGTTTACGCGGGGCCACCCAAGCGGGGCCGCGCAGGCGCGGCCCGCCGGGTTGGGCTGGCGAGCGCGCCGGGGCCGGGTGGTTACCGGCTGGCGGTGTGCGGCCCGGGCGAGCGTGCCGCGTGCTGGCCGGTGCGAAACCGGCCGGTCAGGCTACGAGCTTGCGGCGATGGCGCCAGAGGCTCGCGACGACGGCGATCAGGATCGCGGCGAAGCCGATCAGTGCCCAGCCCGGCAGCAGGATGCCGAAGATCGGCGGGTAGACGGTCTCGCACAGCCCGGCGACCTTGAACATGCCGGGGAACCACTGCGCGGGCGGCAGGCTGTCGACGATCGGCTGCAGCGTGTCGAAGCCGCAGCTGAAGCCCGGATTCATCTGGATCGACAGGTGCCGGGCGGCCGTGCCGACGCCGCCGGCCGCGGCGATCGCGATCAGCAGCTCGAGCACCCAGACGCCGCGCCAGTTGCGGATCCCGGCGGCCAGGAACGCGAAGATCCCGATCGCGCAGAAGAAGTAGCGCTGGATGATGCACAGCGGGCAGGGGTCTTCGTTCTTCACGTACTGCAGGTACAGCGCACCGGCCAGCAGGGCGATGCACGCCCAGCCGAGCAGCATCAGCAGGCGGCGTTCGCGGCGGATTGCGAGCGTGTAGTCGTTCATGTCGGCGGGGTTCCTCGTGGTCGATCCGGAAAACAATCGCGCGATTTTAGCGCGAACGGTCCGGCACGAAACTGACAGCGCGCATGCGGCAACCTGCCGCACCGCGCGTCCTGTCCGCTGGCGGTCGGTTGGCCACGGTCAGCGGATCGTGTTCAGCACGGCCTCGACCGCCTGGCCGATCGCGAGCAGCGCGTCGTCGCGATGCGGTGCCGCAGCGAGCATCAGGCCGACCGGCGCCGCGTCGCGCGGATGGCAGGGCAGCGACAGCGCGCACGCGTCGAGGAAGTTGAACGCGCTCGGGTTGCGCAGGATCAGCGCGTTGGTGCGCGTGAACGCGGCGTCGTCCGCTTCGAGTTCGGCGATGCGCGGCGGCACGACCGGCACCGTCGGCGCGACGAGCGCATCGAAGCGCGCCCAGACCGTGTGTGCGGCTTCGTCGAGCATCGCCGTGCGCGCGGCGAGCAGGTCGAGATAGTCGGCCGCGCTCGCGGGTTCACCTTTCAGGATCCGCGTGAGCACGCGCGGGTCGTACTGGTCGCGGTGCTTGGCGAGTAGCGGACGATGCCACGCGTAGGCCTCGATCGGCGAGAAGCCGAAGCGGTTGATGTCCGGCAGCCGGTCGAGAGCCGGGAAGCGCACTTCCGTGACGATCGCGCCGGCGGCTTCGAGATGCTTGAGTGCGGCGTCGAGCGCGGCCGCGACGTCGGCATCGACGCCATCGGTCACGTAGTTCGTCAGCACGCCGAGCCGCACGCCTTCGAGCGGCCGGGCGGCCGGCACGTGCGGTTCGAGGCCCGCCAGCATCCGGTCGACGAGCGCGCAGCAGGCGACCGTCAGGCCGATCGGGCCGAACGAGTCGAGCGTCGTCGACAGCGGCACGCCGCCTTGCGTCGGGATCCGGCTCGCGGTCGGCTTGAAGCCGGTCAGCCCGCACAGGGCAGCCGGAATGCGGATCGAGCCGCCCGTGTCGGTGCCGAGCGCGACGGCCGCCATCCCGTCGGCGACGGACGCGGCCGCGCCGGACGACGAGCCGCCGGAAATCCGCGCGTCGCCCGGCACGTCGCGGTGATACGGCGAACGCGGATGGCCGAAGTGCGGATTCAGCCCGAGCCCCGAGAACGCGAACTCGCTCATGTTGGTGCGGCCGACCAGCACCGCGCCCGCGCGCTTGAGCCGCGCGACGGCGACCGCATCGGTGCGCGCGGCCGGCGCGCCGTCGAGCACGCGCGAACCCGCGCGTGTCACTTGGCCCGCGACGTCGAACAGGTCCTTGACCGACACGGGAATGCCCGCGAGCGGCGACAGCACGGTGCCCGCGGCGCGCAGCCGGTCATGCGCGTCGGCGGCTGCGCGCGCGTTGTCGGCATCGACTTCGGTGAAGACGACCGCACCCTGGCCCGACGGATCGGCGATCCGGTCGAGCGCGGTGTCGACGAGCGCGCGGCTCGTGGTCCGGCCGGCGGCGAGGTCGGTGGCGAGCTGGGCGAGCGGGGGAAAGGGCGTGAAAGTGGTCATGGCGGCTCAGGGGCGAAGATGGTGAAGAAGCGTGGAGCGGAACGAATCGATATGGCTTTCGACGGCCGCGCGCGCGCCGGCGGCGTCGCGCGCGGACAGCCGATCGAACAGTTCGCGATGCTCGTGCTGAACGTCGGCGAGATGGTGGGGTTCGGACAACGTGACGAACCAGAAGCGCAGCGAGCGCTCGTGCAGCGCGCGCAGGATCTCGGCAAGGACCGCATTGCGCGCGGCCGCGGCGATCGTCTGGTGGAACGCGCGGTCGAGTTCCATCATGCCTTCGACGTCGTGCGTATCGACGCACGCCTGCCCGTCGTCGAGCAGCGCCGCGAGGCGCGCGAGATCGTCGGGCGTCGCATGGCGCGCGGCGAGCTCCGCGCAGTGCGCTTCGTTGATGCGCCGCACGTCGATCACCGCGACGATGTCGTCGAGCGACAGCGGCTGCACCATCAATCCCTTGCGCGGCATCACGGACAGCAGCCCTTCGAGCACGAGCCGATGCACGGCCTGGTGCACCGGCGTGCGGCCGATGCCGGTGCGCGCGACGAGGTCGGCTTCGTTGAGGGCGGCACCGGGCTTCAGGCGCATCGTGATGATGTCGCGCTGGATCAGTGCGTACGCGCGGTCGGCGAGGCTGGCCGCCGGCGCGGTAGGGCGTTCGCGGGTGACGTCGGTCAGGGCGTTCATGCGGAGGGCGGCACGGCGGCCGGACGGGGCGCGATCATGGCGCGTTCGATCGGGAAGCGTGGACGATGCCTGGATATTATTGTGATATATCACGAGTGTCCAGTACCGGCGGAAATGCATCGGCGTGGCCGGCGGGCGGCCGACACGCCCCGATGCGGTTTGCCGCCGACTTGCAACAAGATCGACAGGATGTTGCAGGTTTGCCGCTCGATCGCGCGCTGAAGCATAATGAATCCTCGTTTATCCATACGCGTGAGCGACGTACCAGACCATCGTCATGAGCGAAAACACGCCTTCCCCGGCCGGTCTGCCCGGCACCTCCTCCGTTTCTTCCGATTCCCCCCGTCCCGCTCCGGCGAAAGCGCCCGATGCGCCGGCAGCCCAGGCCGCCGCGCAGAACGTTGCCGCGGACGGTGCGTCGCCGGTCACGGCAGCGTCCGAGCCGGGTGCGCCCGGTGCAACGGGTGCCGCCGTCGATGGCGTTGCCGCTGCCGCGCCGCCGAAGCATGGCGCGCCACCACCGGGGTTCGGCGCGCAGCCCGACTTCGACACGCCGCGCCCGCCGCCCGCGAGCGCGCAGAATGCGCCGCCGGCCTACCTGAAGCAGAGCGATACGCCGTGGTCGGTGTTCGGCCGGATCGTGGCCGCGCGCGCGCGCCGGCTGTTCGACCGTGCCGGTCAGCGCATCACGCAGCGTACGCTGCGCATCGGCGTGTCGGCGCGGATCTTCCATCCGGAACCGGGCGCGAAGGGGTTGCGGGGCAAGACGCTGCAGTATCTCGAGGAATCGATCGCCCACTGGGTGATGTCACGCGACGTGCTCGTGTTCATGATTCCGACCGTCGGCCACCAGGGGATGATTCACCCGAGCAACATCCGGCTGCGCGACTACGCTAAGCATCTCGACGGCCTGCTGCTGCAGGGGGGCGCCGACGTATCGCCGCAAACCTACGCCGCGTCCGACGCCCGCCCCGAATGGCCGGGCGATCGCGTGCGCGACATGTACGAACTCGAGCTGCTGCACGAGTTCGTCGAATCCGGCAAACCCGTTCTCGGCGTGTGCCGCGGCTGCCAGCTGATCAACGTCGCGTTCGGCGGCTCGCTGTACCAGGACATCGCCACCGATGTGCCGACTGCGAATGCGCACGTGAGCGAGCATTACGACCAGCATCGTCATGCGATCCGCTTTCCGGATTCGTCGACGCTCGCGAGCATGTTCCCCGGACGCAGCGAGGCGATCGTCAACTCGATTCACCATCAGGCGATCCGCGATCTCGGCCGCGACCTGAACATCGAGGCCGTGTCGGCGGGCGACGGGATCATCGAAGGCATTCGCCATCGCCGTTCGCCGTTCGTCGTCGGCGTGCAGTGGCACCCGGAGTTCCATCGGGCCGGCGGTTCGGAGCTGCTCGACTGCACGCCGCTGCTCGATGCGTTCCTGCGCGCGGCGCGCGAAACCCGCCTGTAGCAAGCCACATGCTTCGCGTCGTACGAAGGCCGGCCGCATTCCGATAAATTCGAGATGCGGCCGTTTCGTTTTGCACGATAATCGCGAGTCCCGATTCGTTCGCCGGAGTCTGACGTTGGCTTTCCGAAACTTTTCCCCTGCACGATGCGCGACGTGGATCGTTGCGCTCGCTGCCTGTGCGCAAGCGGGCGCGGCCTGGTCCGCCGACGCGACCGCGCCCGCCGCCGGTACGCGTCCGGCAGTCACGAGCCTGCGCGGCGACGCGGATGCAGCCACCGCGGTTGCGACGGATGCATCCGCGCGAGGCAACGTCGCCGAGCTGACGCAGATGCTGCACGATGGCCGGATCGTCGAGATGCGCACGACGTACAACGGCAGCTACGGCGCGAGCCTGATGTTCGATCCGCGCGAGATGACGTACTACGTCGCGCTGTTCCAGGACAAGCGCCTGTGGCGCGTGATCCGGTCGCAGGAGAAGAGCCGCGCGGAGATGGTGTACGCGAACTTCGTTCAGCAGACCGTACAACTTGCCGATATCGAGATCCGCCGTACCGAACTGGAGGCGCAGAAGGCGTTTCTCGAGCGTGTGATCGCACTGCAGGCGAATCGTGCGCAGCAGTTGCAGGCCGACCTGAGCGTTGCGCGCAACCAGCAGGCCGAAGTCGCGCAGCGGCAGCGGTCGGCGCAGGAGCAGGCACAGGCGCTGCAGGTCGAGAAGCGGGCCGCGCAGATGCAGCTGCGTGATTTGCAGGAACAGGTGCGGCAACTCGAGAAGCAGACCGAGACGGGGCTGCCCGCGCACAAGTAACGATTCGTCGGACCGACGGAGAGAGACGAGCAAAACCCGGCGAAGCGAGCTTCGCCGGGTTTTTTTATGGCGCGGCCGTCAGTGCGCGAACGCGTCCGGCGTATCGGTCAGGCGGTGGTGGGATAGTTGGGCCGTCCAGTCGAACCCGGTGGCGGGCGCGTGCGTTGCGCGGGCAGGCTGGGTTGCGCGCAGCGTGTTTGCCATCGCGATCAGCGTGAGCGGATCGTCGCGCGTGTCGCGCGTATCGCCAGTCGTACGCGGCGGCGCGACGAGCCGATCGCGTGTGCGGGCGTCGACCGTGCTGCTCCGGATCGGTGGATGTGAGGCCAGCCGCGACACGGTCGCGGGTCGAGCCGGTGCCGCCATCGTGCTGTGCTTGCCGTTCGAACGGGGCGGCGATGCAGTGGCCGTATGCGGCACGCCGGACGTTGTTTTCGGACGAAGCGATGCCGGATGGCGCGCGACGTGGTGCGTGGCCGGCGGTGATTCGGCTGCTGTCACGACAGGCGTGGATATTTTGCGCTGCGGTGGCGCGCTCGTCGACGGCTGCGGCTTAACCGTGGAGACCCGCACGGTGCCGAGCGTCGACGTAGCGTGATCCGGTACGCTGCCGGCCGTGTGAATCGCGTATGCAGGCCCGAACCCCGGAATCGGTTCATATGCGGCGATCAGCCAGCCGATGATGCCGAGCGCGCCGATGCTCCAGCAGATCGCGTACCGCACACGGCGGTCGCGAAAGCCGCCGGCGGTATGGCGGGAGCGCCGGCCCGCACCGGCAGGCAGTGCAACCGGCAACCCGGCGCAAGCCGGTGCCGACGCTTCTACGGGCAGCGGCTGCCAGTGGCACGTGCGGTGCGGCCGGTCTACGTCGATGCAGGACGTGGCCAGTGTTGCGAGGCAGTGCTTGCCGGGCCGCGCACCCGGTGCGCCGCGAAAGATCCAGTCGCGGCCGAACGGCGGCACGTGATCGAGCGGAGCGACGCGCGGGCGGGCGAGCGCGCCTGTCACGGGGACGAGGGACGATGGGGTCATGAGGGCGGTGCACCATGCGACACGGGCGACCGTGCCGGTGCGGCGCGGAAATGTCGTTGCAAATCGAGACATTGTGGTCAGCCGGCGAAGGCCGGTCGATCAGATCAATCTGATTTTTGCTTCCGTTTCGGGACGACTCGTACGAGGCGAACGCCGCGACGGCAACGGCAGGGGCGGCACAAGGCAAATGTCGGGTTGGCGTGGCATGATGCGCGAACCATGCCGGTGGGCGCGTCGTCGCGCGACGCGCCGCCGGCGGGCAGCGATGCCCGTCGCGCCGGCCCGGCGCTGCGTGCGTCGTCGGATCCATGCGGCGCGGATTCGCGCCATCCGAGCTGAGCGAGAAAAACATGTCCACAGCAGCATCACACGCCATCGCGCAGGAATCGAAATTCCGCACGGTGTTCCGCGTCGTCAGCGGCAACTTCCTGGAAATGTACGACTTCATGGTCTACGGCTATTACGCGTCGGCCATCGCGAAAACCTACTTTCCGAGCGGCAACGCATTCGCGTCGCTGATGCTGTCGCTGTCGGTGTTCGGCGCAGGCTTCCTGATGCGGCCGGTCGGCGCGATCGTGCTCGGTGCATACATCGACCACCACGGCCGGCGCAAGGGGCTGATCCTGACGCTCGGGCTGATGGCGCTCGGCACGCTCACGGTGGCTGCGATACCCGGCTATGCGACGATCGGCGTACTCGCACCGGTGCTCGTGCTGCTCGGCCGGCTGCTGCAGGGCTTTTCGGCGGGCGTCGAACTCGGCGGCGTATCGGTCTATCTGTCGGAGATCGCGACGAAGGGGCACAAGGGGTTCTATACGTCGTGGCAGTCGGGCAGCCAGCAAGTGGCCGTCGTGTTCGCCGCGTTCGTCGGCGTGTTGCTGAATCGCGCGCTGCCGGCCGAGGAGATGACCGCGTGGGGCTGGCGCATTCCGTTCCTGATCGGCTGCCTGATCGTGCCGTTCCTGTTCCTGATCCGTCGTTCGCTGAAGGAAACCGACGAGTTCCTCGCGAAGCGTCATCGTCCGACGATGGGCGAGATCATGCGTTCGATGCTCGACAACTGGGGCGTCGTGGTGGCGGGCATGGGGATGGTGATCATGACGACGGTGTCGTTCTACATGATCACCGCCTATACGCCGACGTTCGGCAAGGAAGTGCTGCACCTGTCGTCGCTCGACGCGCTCGTCGTGACCGTCTGCGTGGGAATCTCCAATCTCGTGTGGCTGCCGCTGTCTGGTGCGTTGTCCGACCGCATCGGCCGCCGCCCGGTGCTGATCGCGTTCACCGTGCTGACGCTGCTGTCGGCTTACCCGGCCGTGCTGTGGCTCGTCGGCGATCCGTCGTTCCTGCGGCTGCTCGCGGTCGAGCTGTGGCTGTCGTTCCTCTATGCGTCGTATAACGGGGCGATGGTCGTCGCGTTGACCGAAGTGATGCCGGCCGACGTGCGCACCGCCGGTTTCTCGCTGGCATACAGCCTGGCGACGACGATCGGCGGCTTTACGCCCGCAATCTCGACGCTGCTGATTCATCAGACCGGGAACAAGGCGGCGCCGGGGCTGTGGCTGAGTATTGCCGCGATTTGCGGGCTGATCGCGACACTCGTGCTGTATCGCACGCCCGAGGCGCGCAATCAATACAAGGCGGCCTGACGGGCGCCCGCCTATCGCGCGGCGCCGGCCGCACGCATCGCATTGAAAAAGGGAGCGCGCTCCCTTTTTTCGTCTGCGTTCAGGCTTCGCGCAGTGCGCCGGCGACCGCGGCCGCCACGTCGAGCCATTGCCCGGGCGCGGGCTGGCGGGCGAGCGTGGCCTGCGGGTACCACGGGCAGTCGTCACCGGTGAACCAGCGCCAGTCGGGTGCGAACGGCAGCATGACCCACAGCGGCTTGCCGAGCGCGCCGGCGAGGTGCGCGACCGCCGTATCGATCGTGACGACACCGTCGAGCCGTTCGATCAGCGCGGCCGTGTCGGCAAAGTCGTTCAGCCGGCCGTCGAGCCTATGCATGCGCGGATGCGCGTCGACGCGCGCGCGTTCGTCGTCGTCGAGTGCGGGCTGCAGCACGATCCAGTCGATGTCCGGCAGCGCAAGCAGCGGCGTGAGCGCGTCGAACGGCATCGAGCGATTTTCCTGCGCCTGCCGGCGCCCCGACCACGCGAGGCCGAACTTGCGCTTCGACTGCCCGCCGAGCGAGCCGCGAAAGCGCCGGCCGGCGCCGTCGGGGGCGTCGAGGTAGCGCGAGCCCGCGACGATGTCCTCCGTCTGAAGCCCGAGCAGGAACGGCAAGCTCATCAGCGTGCACGCGACGTCCGCGGCAGGCGGTTTCGCGGTGCCCTGTGCGACGAGCGTCACGCGCCAGCGCGACGCGGCCGGTGCCAGCAGCGTAACGAGTTCCGGCTGGACTTCCAGCACGACGCGCGCGCAGCGTGCGCGGGCAAGCGGCACGAAGCGGACGAACTGCAGCGTGTCGCCGAAACCCTGTTCCGCGCGGATCAGCAGCGTGCGCGACGCAATCGGCTCGCCTTGCCAGCGCGGCAGCGCGCCGAGCGGCGTCGCGCCCGGCGTGTCGTGGCGCGCTTCATAGGCGGGCAGGCCGCGCGTGAAGTCGCCGAGCGTGAGCAGCGTGACCGCGCGGTGCAGCCGTGCCAGCGTGAGATCGGGCGCGACACGCAGCGCCTGGTCGAATGCGCGCAGCGCCATCTCGTGCGCGCCGAGCGCGTGATGTGCGTTGCCGAGGTTCAGCCAGGCCAGGCTGAACGACGGATCGAGACCGACGGCACGCTCGTAATAGGGCAGCGCGTCGCGGTGGCGTGCCTGCGCGCTCAGTGCGTTCGCGAGCCCGAACAGTGCGAGCGGAAACGGCGGATGCAGCGCGAGCGCGGCTTCGAACGCGGCGGCCGCCTCGGCATGCCGGCCGACCGCGTCGAACGTGTTGCCGAGATTGAAATGCGCGGCGACGAAACGCGGCTGCGCGGCGATCGCGGCCTGGAAGTGCGCGATCGCGTCGTCGGCGTGGCCCATCGCGTTCAGCGCCATCGCGAGGTTGTTGTGCGCACCGGCATGCCCGGGCCGCAGCTCGAGCGCGCGATGGAACGCGGCGAGTGCGTCGTCGTGGCGGCCGAGCGCGTTCAGCGCGTTGCCGAGATTGTTGTGGATCGATGCATCGTCGGGCGTGAGCCGGAGCGCGCGGCCGAAGGCATCGATCGCATCGTCGTGGCGCTGCAGCGCCGCATACGCGTTGCCGAGGTTGTAGTGCGCGAGCGGAAATTCGGGCGCGAGCGTCAGCGCATTGCGAAAGCGGTCGACCGCTTCGTCGAGCCGGCCGAGTGCCTTCAGTGCGTTGCCGAGATTGAGCTGCAGCGCGGCATCGTCCGGACGCAGCGCGACGGCGCGGCCGACGAGATCGGCCGCCTCGGCGTGCTGGCCCTGCTGGTGCCGCAGCACGCCGAACAGATGCAGTGCGTCGGCGTCGGCGGGGTTGGAGGCGAGCGCGTTGCGATAGCCGTGCTCGGCCTCGGCGAGGCGGCCCGCGCGGTGTGCGGCATACGCTCGGTCGAATGCGGAATCCATGACGCGAAAACTGACGGAAAGCGCGTATTTTCCCACACCGCGCGGCGGTGCCGCGAATCGGCCGATCGGCATATGGCCCCGTCACGTGGAGCGGCGTAGACTTGCAGGATCGCGTGTCATCGAGGTTCTCATGGCTGACACACTGCCCGATATCCCGCCCGTGCTGATCGTCGGCGCGGGGCCGACCGGCCTTGCCGCGGCGATGAGCCTCGCGCGGGCCCGCGTGCCGGTGCGCATCATCGATCGGCTCGCTGCGCCCGCGCCGCATTCGCGCGCGATCGGCATCCAGGCGCGCACGCTCGAACTGCTGGAGCAGCATCGCGCGGTCGAACCGTTTCTCGCGCTCGGCCATCGTGCGCATGCGGCCGCGCTGCATGCCGACGGCCGCGTGATCGCGCGGCTCGATTTCGATCCGCTGCAAACGCGCTATCCGTACCTGCTGTTTCTCGACCAGACCGTCACCGAGCGGCTGCTCGCCGAGCACCTGGCCGGGCTCGGCGTGACGGTCGAGCGCGGCGCGACACTGACCGCGTGCGATGCGGGCGGCGCGTCACTCGACGTGTCGATCCGCTGCGCCGACGGTCGCGACGAATCGTTCACGCCGTCGTACCTGATCGCTGCCGATGGCGCGCACAGTACGGTCAGGCATCTGCTCGGCCTGGGTTTCACCGGGCATGCGTTCGAACAGACTTTCCTGCTTGCCGATTTCGCGGCGATACCCGATTGGCCGGACGAAGAGATCCACCTGTTCACGACGCCCGAAGGCATCGCCGGCCTGTTTCCGATGGGAGGCGGCCGTTACCGGCTCGTGGCCGACCGGCCGCCGGGCAGCGACGCGTCGCCCGATGCGCCGACCCCGTCGCTCGCGGAATGCGACGCGATCGTGCGTGCCCGTGCCGGCGCGTCGATCTCGCCGAGCGACCTCGCGTGGTCGTCCTATTTTCACCTGCACAGCCGGATGGTCGACCGGCTGCGTCACGGCCGCGTGTTCTTCGCGGGCGACGCCGCGCACGTCCACAGCCCGGCCGGTGCGCAGGGCATGAACACCGGCATCCAGGAAGCGTTCAATCTTGGCTGGAAGCTCGCGCGCGTGCTCGGCGCGGGCACGCCCGAGCGGCTGCTCGACACGTATCACGCCGAGCGCCATCCGATCGAGCGCGACGTGTTGCGGCAGACCGGTTTCGTCACGCAGATCGTCGAAGCCGAGCGTGGTGCGATGAAACTGCTGCGCGATCATGTCGTACCGCTGCTGGCGTCGTTCGGGCCGATGCGCGACGCGGTGCGGCGCACGGTCAGCGAACTCGGCGTGCAGTACCGGAAGAGTCCGCTCACGCTGGAGCGCGTGCTCGACGGCGGCCCGCGCGCAGGCGAGCGGGCACCCGATGCGCACGTACGTGTGCTCGACGGGCCGCTCGGTCAGGCGCCCGGAACGGCGCGGCTATACGACCTGCACGATCCGGCGAGCTTCACGCTGCTGCTGCTGGAAGAGCCGGCAAATGCCGACGCCGGCGCAGTGCCGCCGATGCCGGCCGATGCGCAGGCGCTCGTGCAGGGGCTCGAACGGATCATGCCGGATGCGGTGCGCGTCTGGCGCGTCACCGATGCCGAAGGCGGTGATGCCGGGCTTGCGCAGGAATACGGCCGCTCGCGGCCGTCGTTCTACCTGCTGCGGCCCGACGGTTATGTGGCCGCGCGAGGGCGCACGGCCACCGACGCGAACGCGCTGCTGCGCCACTGCGAAAACTGGTTCGCGGGCATGTCGAGATCCGCGTAGCCGCGCGGTCAGGCGCTCGCCGTGGCGGGCACGAGCGACGCACGATGCACGGCGATCGCGTCGCGCACGATCGGCGCCGCGCGTTGCGCAGCTTCACTCGACGGATCGTCGAGCGCCGCGAGTAACGCACGGCGCATCCGCGGCTCCCAGAAGCGCCGGATATGGTCGGTGATGCCGGCCAGTGCTTCGTCGCGATCGGGCATCGATTCGAAGAAGGCGCCGATCTGATTGGCCATGTCGATCAGGTGTCCGTTGTCCATCGCTTCCTCACTTGCCTGTCGTCACGGTGGTGGCAGCCGCCGCTGCGCGGCGCTCGAGCAGATCGAGCTGCTCCGCGTTGAAGCGCGCGTAGGCTTGCTGCCAGTCGGACGGCTGCGCAACGGGCAGTACCTGCACGGCCGTCACCTTGTACTCGGGGCAGTTCGTCGCCCAGTCCGAGCTGTCCGTCGTGATCACGTTCGCACCCGATTCCGGGAAGTGGAACGTCGTATACACGACGCCCGGCTGCATGCGTTCGGTCACGAGCGCGCGCAGCACCGTCTGCCCCGCGCGCGATTCGATGCCCACCCAGTCACCGCTGCGGATGCCGCGATCCTGGGCGTCGTGCGGATGGATCTCGAGGCGATCCTCTTCGTGCCAGCGGACGTTTTCTGTGCGGCGTGTCTGCGCGCCGACGTTGTATTGCGACAGGATGCGACCCGTCGTCAGGATCAGCGGATAGCGTTGCGTGACCTTCTCCGGCGACGCAATGAACTGCGTGATCACGAACCGGCCCTTGCCGCGTACGAATGCGTCGATATGCATCGTCGGCGTGCCTTCCGGTGCGTGCTCGTTGCACGGCCACTGGATGCTGCCGAGCGCGTCGAGCTTCGCGTACGACACACCCGAGAAGGTCGGCGTGAGCCGCGCGATCTCGTCCATGATTTCCGACGGATGGGCGTAGTCCATCTCGTAGCCGAGCGCGCGCGACAGCATCAGCGTGACTTCCCAGTCCGCGTAGCCCGCGAGCGGCGGCATCACCTTGCGCACGCGCGAGATGCGGCGTTCGGCGTTCGTGAACGTGCCGTCCTTCTCGAGGAACGACGAGCCGGGCAGCAGCACGTGCGCGTATTTCGCGGTCTCGTTCAGGAAGATGTCCTGCACGACGATGCATTCCATTGCCGACAGCGCGGCTGCGACGTGCTGCGTATTCGGGTCCGACTGGACGATGTCCTCGCCCTGGCAGTAAAGCCCCTTGAAGCTGCCGTCGAGCGCCGCGTCGAACATGTTCGGGATGCGCAGCCCCGGTTCCGGTTGCAGCTTCGCCGACCATGCTGCTTCGAACTGCGTGCGCACGATCTCGTCGCTGATGTGCCGGTAGCCGGGCAGCTCGTGCGGGAACGAGCCCATGTCGCACGAGCCCTGCACGTTGTTCTGGCCGCGCAGCGGATTGACGCCGACGCCTTCGCGGCCGATGTTGCCGGTCGCCATCGCGAGGTTCGCGATGCCCATCACGGTCGTCGAGCCCTGTGCGTGTTCGGTCACGCCCAGCCCGTAGTAGATCGCGGCGTTGCCGCCCGTCGCATAGAGGCGCGCGGCTTCGCGTACCAGGTCGGCCGGCACGCCCGTTACTTCGGCGGTCGCCTCGGGCGAGTTGTCGGCACGCGATACGAAGTCGCGCCATTGCTCGAATGCACGCGTCTCGCAGCGCTCGGCGACGAACGCGTCGGCGACGAGCCCTTCGGTGACGATCACATGCGCGAGCGCATTGACGATCGCGACGTTGGTGCCGGGGCGCAACTGCAGGTGGTGCGTGGCCTTCACGTGCGGGCCGTCGACGACGTCGATGCGGCGCGGGTCGATCACGATCAGCTTCGCACCCTCGCGCACGCGCCGCTTCAGCCGCGAGCCGAACACCGGGTGGCCGTCGGTCGGGTTCGCGCCCATCACGACGATCACGTCGGCCTGGCTGACCGACGCGAACGTCTGCGTGCCGGCCGATTCGCCGAGCGTCGTCTTGAGGCCATAGCCGGTCGGCGAGTGGCACACGCGTGCGCAGGTGTCGACGTTGTTGTTGCCGAACGCGGCACGCACCAGCTTCTGCACGAGGTAGGTTTCCTCGTTCGTGCAGCGCGACGACGTGATGCCGCCGATCGAGTCGCGGCCGTACTTCTGCTGCAGCTGGCGGAATTGCGTTGCTGCGTACGTGAGCGCTTCGTCCCAGCTCACTTCGCGCCACGGGTCGGTGATCTTCTCGCGGATCATCGGCTTCGTGATGCGGTCCTTGTGCGTGGCATAGCCCCAGGCGAAGCGTCCCTTCACGCATGCGTGGCCTTCGTTCGCGAGGCCGTTCTTGTGCGGCGTCATGCGCACGACCTGCGTGCCCTTCATCTCGGCCTTGAACGAGCAGCCGACGCCGCAGTACGCGCAGGTCGTGACGACCGAGTGTTCGGCCTGCCCGAGCTGCACGACCGATTTTTCCTGCAGCGTGGCGGTCGGGCAGGCGGCGACGCACGCGCCGCACGACACGCATTCCGATGCCATGAACGATTCGCTTTCGCCCGCGGCGACGCGCGACTCGAAACCGCGTGCGGCGATCGTCAGCGCGAACGTGCCCTGCGTTTCCTCGCAGGCGCGCACGCAGCGGTTGCAGACGATGCACTTCGACGGGTCGTACGTGAAGTACGGATTCGACTCGTCCTTTTTGTCGCGCAGATGATTTGCGCAGTCGTTGCCGTAACGCACTTCGCGCAGCCCGACGACGCCCGCCATGTCCTGCAGCTCGCAGTCGCCGTTGGCGGGGCAGGT
This sequence comes from Burkholderia sp. Ac-20344, assembly GCF_017104975.1. Lineage (NCBI taxonomy): Bacteria > Pseudomonadati > Pseudomonadota > Betaproteobacteria > Burkholderiales > Burkholderiaceae > Burkholderia > Burkholderia sp. Ac-20344. The sequence continues at coordinate 93,628 of NZ_JAAGPP010000009.1, read as the reverse complement.
GAGGCAGTCGAGCGGATGGTCGGAGATGTACAGTTCCATCACGTTGCGACGCAGCGACTGCAGCCGGTCCGACTGCGTGCGCACCTTCATGCCCGCTTCGGCAGGCGTCGTGCACGAGGCCGGATAACCGCGCCGGCCCTCGATCTCGACGAGGCACAGCCGGCACGAGCCGAACGGTTCGAGCGAATCGGTCGCACAGAGCTTCGGGACGTTGACGCCGGCTTCGATCGCCGCACGCATCACCGACGTGCCGGCCGGCACCGTGACCGGCTGGCCGTCGATTTCGAGCGTGACGTCGGTATCGGCATACCGTTGCGGCGTGCCGTAGTCGGTATCGTCGAACGGGTCGCGGGCATGCGCCTGAGCGGCGCTCTTGCACGCGCATTGGCCCGAGCCGCAGCCGCCTTGGCGGACGTTGTTCGTGTCGAGGGACATGCAGGGCTCCTTCTGGGTCAGGCCGCAGCCTTGACCGGACCCGACGCGGCATTTTTGCCTGCGGCGAGCCCGAAATCTTCGGGGAAATGGTCGAGCGCGGACAGCACCGGGTAGGGTGTCATCCCGCCCATTGCGCACAGCGAACCGGCCAGCATCGTGTCGCACAGGTCGCGCAGCAGTGTCACCTGCCGTTCCGACGTATCGCCGTGGCGGATGCGCGCGATCGTTTCGACGCCGCGCGTCGAACCGATCCGGCACGGCGTGCACTTGCCGCACGACTCGATCGCACAGAACTTCATCGCGTATTCGGCCAGATCGGCGAGGTTCGACGTGTCGTCGTGGAGCACGATGCCGCCGTGGCCGACCACCGCGCCGATCGCCGTATACGCTTCGTAGTCGAGCGGCACGTCCCACTGGTGGTCGGGCAGGTAGGTGCCGAGCGGCCCGCCCACCTGTGCGGCGCGTGCGGGCCGGCCGCTTGCCGTGCCGCCGCCGAAGTCGAACAGCAGCTCGCGCAGCGTGACGCCGAACGCGAGCTCGACGAGGCCGCCGTAACGGATGTTGCCCGCGAGCTGGAACGGCAGCGTGCCGCGCGAGCGGCCCATTCCGTAGTCGCGATAGAACGCGGCGCCGCGCGCGAAGATCACGGGCGCCGTCGCGAGCGTGATCACGTTGTTGATGACGGTCGGCTGGCCGTGAAGGCCGGCGAGTGCGGGCAGCGGCGGTTTCGCACGCACGACGCCGCGCTTGCCCTCGAGCGATTCGAGCAGCGCCGTTTCCTCGCCGCACACGTACGAACCCGCGCCTTTCGCGACGTGCAGCTCGAACGCATGCGGGGAGCCGAGCACGCGTTCGCCGAGCCAGCCGGCTTCGCGTGCGCGGACGATCGCGGCTTCGAGCATCGCGATCGCGTGCGGGTATTCGCTGCGCACGTAGATGTAGCCGACTGTCGCGCCGGTCGCGACGCCCGCGATGATCATCCCTTCGATCAGGCAGTACGGATCGCATTCCATGATCAGGCGGTCGGAGAACGTGCCCGAATCGCCTTCGTCTGCATTGCAGACGATGTATTTCTGCGCGGCGCTCGCCTGCCGGACCGTGCGCCACTTGATGCCGGCCGGGAAGGCCGCGCCACCGCGGCCGCGCAGCCCCGATTCGATCAGCGTTTCGCACGCCGCATCGCCATCGAGCGCGAGCACGTTCTTCAGGCCGGCGAGGCCTTCGTATTGCAGGTAGTCGTCGATCGACAGCGGATCGGTCAGGCCGATGCGTGCGAACGTGAGGCGTTGCTGGCGCGCGAGATAGGGCAGTGCGTCGACGAGGCCGACACCGCTCGGATGCGTGCCGCCTTCGAGCCAGTTGGCGTCGAACAGGGCGGGCACGTCGGCGGCCGACAAGTTCGCATAGCCGACGCGGCCGGCGGCCGTGCCGACCTCGACGAGCGGCTCGAGCCACAGCAGCCCGCGCGAACCGTTGCGGACCAGTTCGATCGCGACGCCGCGCCGCTCGGCTTCCGCCGCGATCGCGGCGGCGAGCGCGTCGGCACCGAGTGCCAGCGCGGACGAATCGCGCGGGACGTAGATGCGGGTCGTCATGCGGCCTCCGGGGTGTGGGCGACCGCGTCGGCAAGCAGCGCGTCGAATTTCTCCGGTGTGACCTTGGCATGCAGCACGCCGTTGACCGTCAGCGACGGCGACTGTGCGCACAGTCCGAGGCAGTAGACCGATTCGAGCGCGACGTCACCGGGCGCGTGCACATCCGCGACATCGCGGTGCGCCGCGTCGAACCGGCAGCCGGTGCGGGCTTCCGCGTGCGCGGCCAGCGCCTCGCAGCCCATGCTGCGGCACGCTTCGGCGCGGCACATCTGGATCGTCACGCGGGCGGGCGGCGCGGTGCGGAAGTGATGGTAGTAAGTCAGTACGCCGTGCACTTCCGCGCGCGACAGGTTGAGTGCCCTGGCGAGCGGCGCGACGCAGCCCGGCGGCACGTAACCCGCGTCGTCCTGGATCGCGTGCAGGATCGCCACGAGCGACCGGCCGGCGCGTGCATGGCGCTCGACGAGCGCGTCGGGCGCTTGGGAATTCGGGGACATCTTGTGCTCCTCCAAAGTCTCATATGCGCTCGAGATTCATATAGTGCGCATCGCGACTTCGATCTGATTGATTTTAAACAACGATAAGCGGAAGATTTGGCCGTCGCAATAGGAAATCGGAGTGCATAATTGATTCGAATCGAATGCGACGCGTATCTGACCGTACGCGACACGAAAGGCCGCGCGGCCAGCCTGTCGGATGTCGCGCCCTTGCTGGAACTCGTGGCCGACACGGGCAGCATTGCGCAGGCCGCGCACGCGAAAGGGCTGTCCTACCGGCATGCGTGGGGCATGCTGCGCGCGCTGGAGGCGTGCATCGGCGGGGAACTGATCGAAACCGCGCGCGGCAAGGGCTCGACGCTGTCGGCACTCGGGCAGGCGGTCGTCGATGCGCAACGCCTCGCGCGTAGCCGGCTCGACGGGAACCTGCGCGCGCTGGCGGCCGAAGTGGCGAGCGACCTGAACCGGCGGCTCGCGCAGCGCGACGGCGCCGTGCGCATTCACGCGTCGCACGGCTACGCGGTCGCGACGCTCGTCTCCGCGCTCGTCGATGCGCAGGCGGCCGTCGACATCAAGTATCGCGAGAGCGTCGAGGCCGTGCAGGCGCTCGCCCGCGGCGAGTGCGACCTGGCCGGCTTCCATCTGCCGCGCGGCGCGTTTCGCGCGCAGTGCGCACAGATCTACCGGCCGTGGCTCGACGATACGCGCCATGTGCTGATCCACCTGACACGGCGCCAGCAGGGGCTGTTCGTTCCGCGCGGCAACCCGAAGCAGGTTCGCGGGCTCGCGGATCTCGCGCGCAATGACATCCGCTTCGTCAATCGCCAGCCGGGGTCGGGCACGCGGATGCTGCTGGATCTCGCGTTGCGCGCGATCGGCATCGATCCCGAGCGCATCGACGGCTACGCGTCAGCCGAGCTCACGCATTCGGCGATCGCGGCGTTCGTTGCGAGCGGGATGGCCGATCTCGGCTTCGGCGTCGAGCCGGCCGCCCGTCATTTCGGGCTCGATTTCATCCCGGTCGTCGACGAAGACTATTACTTCGCATGCGAACGCGAGCGGCTCGACGCCCGGCCACTTGCCGGCGTACTGGCGCTGCTGCGCGATGCGCGCTTCGTCGAGCGCGTCGCGCATCTCGACGGCTACGATCCGGCCGCATGCGGGACGCTGACGGGCATCGCGACGGGGCTGGCCGGCGGCGACGGTGCGAGCGTGCCCGGCGGCAATTCCCGGTAACGCGGGCATGATCGAACCGCGCTGCAGCAGCGGGGGATTTGCGCTACGCTTGCCGCTTGATCAACGTTCCAACAAGCACGCCGTTCAAGCGTCATCCCGCCATGAAATTTTCCGTTCCTCTCGCCGCGGCAGCGTTGACCGCGGGGCTGCTGGCCGCTGTTTCGCCGTTTGCGCTCGCACAGAATTCCCCCGGGGTGCCCGGCGGTATCCTGAGCGAACAGTTTCGCCTGAACGAGCATCCGCAGATGCCGTTCGCGGCGTCGACGCCGTCGCAGAAATACCAGAACGGCAAGAAGTCGGCATTGCGCCGCAAGGGCGACATGGGCGATCCGAACGGCTGCAACCTGAAGTGTCCGATGGATAGCCAGTAACCAGGCGGACGGGCGCGCCCGCACGAGGGTCATGCGGGGCCGGTTCGACTGGCGGGCGTTGCGCTCGCGCGCCGACTTGGCCGGCTGACCGGCGACTGCCGGAGTCCCGTTCGATTCCGATGCTGTCCGAGCCCCGCGAAGCGTTGCCGCTTCGCGGGGCTTTTGCTTTCCGGCGAATCTTCATGCGATTCGGTGCCGGTGTATGCGTATCGCCGGCCTGGCGGGTGATCTAGGGTTAACCCGTAAATCAGGAAGGATGTCTTCCAGAAACCTGCCTTATTCTTAAGCATCCGCCTACATAAACTTCGGGTTGTCAGCGATGAACAAAATGTTCACCGCGAACACAGACAAATCTGGAGGTAGGTCATCATGAAGTCGCTCGTTCAAGCTGTTGTCGTTGCTGCCGCTCTCGTTGTCCCGGTCGTCTCGTTTGCCCAGTCGGGTTCGACGATCACCCGCGCGCAGGTTCGCGCCGAACTGCTCCAGCTGCAGCAGGCAGGTTACAACTCCGCTCGCGGCGAGGATCCGCATTACCCGGAAGCGATCCAGGCCGCGACGGCGCGTGTTGCAGAGCAGCAGCGCAGCGCGCTGGCGCAAGCGCAAGGCGTTGACGCCAGCGGTTACGGCGCGCAGGCACAGGGCGCGTCGGCATCGGGTTCGCGTGCAATGGGCGTGCGTCCGGCGACCGCTGAAGAAATGAAGTCGCTGTATCGCGGCAGCTAAGTCGCGTATCGCCCGGTGTGCGCGAATGCCAATGCGACGACGCGTCGCGCCCGGCACTGCGGCACCCGGGCCGGCCGCTGCCCGCCGCGATCGACGATTGCGCGGGCGTGGGCAGGACATCCGTCACCTCCTGTCGCCGGAATACCGGTGGCATTCCGCCCGGCCCACCCGTGGCTGGGCGCTTTTTCGGAAGGAGAGGGGCGCATGCGTTTCGCCGGCAACAAAAAACCCCGCAGACTTGCGTCATGCGGGGTTCTCGTGCGGCGAGCGCGGAATTTGGTGGAGGCGGCGGGAATCGAACCCGCGTCCAGAAGCGCTCCACGACTAGTTCTACATGTTTAGTTCAGTCATTTGATTTAACCGCAGCGACGCGGACGAACACGCTGCACTACGGCGATTCGCTAGGTTTTCGACCCTGGCGTCGCGACGCCGACAGGGCTTAACTGACGTAAATGACCTCTGGCGGTATTGCTACCGGTCTTGCGACACTAGCCCGTCAGTGAACTAGGCAGAGGACGGCGGCCGTTAGGCTGCCAGTGCGAACGTATCGTCGTTTGCAGTTACGATTTTCCCATTGATTAACGAGGTGACGGGTCCTCGACATGCCCTAGCCGCTTCACAACCCCTGTCGAAACCAGGTCGCCCCCGCGGATAAGATCAAACATTATAGCCCAACATCGCGCAGCAGTTCGCGCAGTTGCTGCGTCGTGTCGACGAGATGCTGCGCTTGCCAGTCAGCCGGCGCCGCGCCGTCGCCGCAGTAGCCGTACGCGGCCGCGACCGTCGCCATGCCGGCCGCGCTGCCGGCCTGAATGTCGCGCAGGTCGTCGCCCACATAAACGATGCGCGCCGGCGCGAGCGTCAACTGGTCGGCCGCATGCAGCAGCGGGGCCGGGTGCGGCTTCGAGTGCGGCGTTGTGTCGCCCCCGACGACGCAGGCGGCACGCGGCGCGAGGCCGAGCAGATCGACGAGCGGCGCCGTGAGCCGCATCGCCTTGTTCGTGACGATGCCCCAGCGCACGCCGCGCGCGTCGAGTTCGTCGAGCACGTCGCCGATGCCGGGGAACAGTGTCGTATGCACGCACAGATCCGTCGCGTAGTTGGCCAGGAACTCGTCGCGCATCGCTTCGTAGCCGGGCGTGTGCGGATCGATGCCGAACGCGCCGCCGAGCAGGCCGCGTGCGCCGGCCGAGGCCAGCGGCCGCAGCACGTCGAGCGGTGTTTCGGGCAGGTCGCGCACGCGTTGCATCTTGTTGACGGCAGCCGCGAGATCGGGGGCCGTGTCGGCGAGCGTGCCGTCCAGGTCGAACAGCACGGCATCGCAGTGCAGCAGGCGCGGTTCGTCGAGTGCAACTCGCGCGGTCGAGAGGGGAGTCGTCATGCCGGTTGGAAGGTCACGCGCCGCGGCGGCACGCGACGAGGTAGTTGATGTCGGCGTCGTTCGACAGCGCGAAGCGCTTGCCGATCGGGTGATACGTGATGCCCTTGATCTCCACGATGTGCAGATCCGTCGCCCGCACGAAGCTGGCCAGTTCGGACGGGCGGATGAAGCGAGCGTAGTCGTGCGTGCCCTTCGGCAGCATTTGCGCGATGTACTCCGCGCCGATCACGGCGAACAGGTAGGCCTTCAGGTTGCGGTTCAGCGTCGAGAAGAACACCCAGCCGCCCGGCTTCACGAGCGTTGCGCACGCGGCGACGACATCGCCGGGCGACGGCACGTGCTCGAGCATCTCCATGCAGGTGACGACATCGTAGGTGCCCGGTTCGCGTGCGGCGATCGCTTCGGCGGCGATGGCCTCGTAGTCGACCGAGATGCCGCTTTCGAGGCTGTGCAGGTCGGCGACGCCGAGTGCTTCGGTCGACAGGTCGATGCCTTTCACCTGTGCGCCGAGTCCGGCCATCGATTCGGACAGGATGCCGCCACCGCAGCCGATGTCGAGTGCGCGCTTGCCGGCGAGGTGCGCATGCGCATCGATCCAGCCGAGCCGGACCGGGTTCAGGTCGTGCAGCGGCTTGAATTCGGCATTCGGATCCCACCACCGATGGGCGAGGTCGCTGAATTTCTGGAGTTCGTGCGGATCGGCGTTGGTCATGTCGGCAAACGGGCTTCGGGAGGAGGGCGGTGCTGCGGTTCGTCAGCCCCGAGTATATAAGAAGCGGACGAGCGGCGAAGCGGCGAGCGCCTGGGCAAGCGTCAAAGAAAAAGCCCCGCCGGAGCGGGGCTTTGAAGCAGTCGAAAACCGCGGCTTAGTTTGCCGGAACGGTCGTCTTCTGGACTTCTTGCGTACCAACCACTTCGACTTCCACGCGGCGGTCCGGTGCGAGGCAGGCGATGAGTTGCTTGCGGTTCTTCTGGTTGCAGCCAGTCGTAACCGGGTTGCGCTTGCCCTTGCCTTCCGTGTAGATCTTGTTGGCCGGCACACCCTTGCTGACCAGGTACGACTTCACGGCTTGCGCACGGCGCAGCGACAGACGGTCGTTGTACTTGTCCGAACCGATGCGGTCCGTGTAGCCCGTTGCGACGACCACTTCCGTGTTCATGCCTTGGATCTTCGAAGCCAGTTCGTCCAGCTTTTGCTTGCCCAGCGGCTTGAGCGTTGCCTTGTCGAAGTCGAACAGTGCGTCAGCTTGATACGTGATCTTCTGGCTCGAGATAGCCGGAGCGACCGGAGCGACCGGCGGCTGCGGTGCCTGGGCGACCAGTGCGCCATCGCACTTCGCGTTGGCGGTGGCCGGCGTCCAGAACGCATCGCGCCAGCAGAGCTCGTTCGTACCGTTCATCCACACCCATTCGCCCGTGCCGTTCACCCAGTTGTCATTGACGGCTTGACGCGACGCCGGCACCGACTGTGCCGAAGCGGATGCAGCCATAACTGCGGTAGCTGCAATGAACGCGAGCTTTGAAAGTTTATTCATATTTCTCCTCTCGAAATTGAGATTACCGCAGGTTTACTGCGAGCCTGTTGACGGTGACAAGTCATACATTGCTCGAAGTATAACATTGGTGCGGCACAAAAAACGTGGCACCGCTCCTGTGTAGACTTCGAGCAGCGTCTAACTTTCAGTGCGTTGGCATTTTGCCATATCGTTCCCTTCCTACGAAAAAAAATCCTCCCCACCCTAAGATCGCTCCAACTTTGTGGTGCATGCGCAACACCGGCCTGCCGTAACTTTTAGAGATTGTCAAGAGCGGGGCGGCGAAATTGCGTTGGCGAGCGCAGTTGTTTACTCGTGCGCGAGAAACAAGTGCGATGCGATTGCCAGTGGCGCCGAGTCGAATGTGATTCTGGTGTGCGATTCCTGCCGGATTGGCGCCGCCGCAATTTTCGCTATTTATATATAGAGGGGGCGGCGAATTGGCGGCTGATGGGCGCATGTTAGAATCTCGCGTTGCGTTGCGCATGCAGCGCCCACGCGAAAGGCGTTCGCCGTCTTCGCTCCGAAACGATACGGATACATGGATCAATTCGCCAAAGAGACCCTGCCCACCTCCCTAGAGGAGGAAATGCGCCGTTCGTATCTCGATTACGCGATGAGCGTGATCGTCGGACGTGCCCTCCCGGATGTCCGCGATGGCCTGAAACCCGTGCACCGGCGCGTGTTGTTCGCGATGCACGAACTGAATAACGACTGGAACCGCGCGTACAAGAAGTCGGCGCGTATCGTCGGCGACGTGATCGGTAAGTACCACCCTCACGGCGACACCGCGGTCTACGACACGATCGTGCGGATGGCGCAGGACTTCTCGCTGCGCTACATGCTGATCGACGGGCAGGGCAACTTCGGCTCGATCGATGGCGACAATGCCGCGGCGATGCGTTACACCGAAATTCGCATGGCGAAGATCGGTCACGAGCTGCTCGCCGACATCGACAAGGAAACGGTCGATTTCGAGCCGAACTACGACGGCAACGAAATGCAGCCGTCGGTCCTGCCGTCGCGCATCCCGAACCTGCTGATCAACGGTTCGTCGGGTATTGCGGTCGGCATGGCGACCAACATCCCGCCCCACAACCTGAACGAAGTCGTCGACGCGTGCCAGCACCTGCTGGGCAACCCGGAAGCGACGATCGACGAGCTGATCGAGATCATCCCGGCGCCGGATTTCCCGACGGCCGGCATCATCTACGGCGTCGCCGGCGTGCGCGACGGCTATCGCACCGGGCGCGGGCGCGTCGTGATGCGCGCGGCGACGCACTTCGAGGAGATCGACCGCGGCCAGCGGATGGCGATCATCGTCGACGAGCTGCCGTACCAGGTGAACAAGCGCTCGCTGCTCGAGCGGATCGCCGAGCTCGTCAACGAGAAGAAGCTCGAAGGCATCTCCGACATCCGCGACGAGTCCGACAAGAGCGGCATGCGTGTCGTGATCGAGCTCAAGCGCGGTGAAGTGCCGGAAGTGGTGCTGAACAACCTGTACAAGGCGACGCAGCTCCAGGATACGTTCGGCATGAACATGGTCGCGCTCGTCGACGGCCAGCCGAAGCTGCTGAACCTGAAGGAAATCCTGCAGTGCTTCCTGTCGCATCGACGCGAAGTGCTGACGCGCCGCACGATCTACGAACTGCGCAAGGCCCGCGAACGCGGCCACGTGCTCGAAGGTCTCGCGGTCGCGCTCGCGAACATCGATGAGTTCATCGCGATCATCAAGGCCGCGCCGACGCCGCCGATCGCGAAGGCGGAGTTGATGGCGAAGCCGTGGGATTCGTCGCTCGTGCGCGAGATGCTCACGCGCGCCGAGAGCGAGAACGCAGCGGCCGGCGGCCGCTCCGCGTACCGCCCGGAAGGCCTGAACCCGGCGTTCGGCATGCAGAGCGACGGGCTGTACCGCCTGTCCGACACGCAGGCCCAGGAAATCCTGCAGATGCGTCTGCAGCGCCTGACCGGCCTCGAGCAGGACAAGATCATCGGCGAGTACCGCGAAGTGATGGCGCAGATCGCCGACCTGCTGGACATCCTCGCGCGCCCCGAGCGGATCACGACGATGATCGGCGAGGAGCTGGTTTCGGTGAAGGCCGAATTCGGCGACGCGCGCCGCTCGAAGATCGAGTTGAACGCGACCGAGCTGAACACCGAGGATCTGATCACGCCGCAGGACATGGTCGTCACGATGTCGCATGCGGGTTACGTGAAGTCGCAGCCGCTGTCCGAGTACCGTGCGCAGAAGCGCGGCGGTCGCGGCAAGCAGGCGACGCAGATGAAGGAAGACGACTGGATCGAGACCCTGTTCATCGCGAACACGCACGACTACATCCTGTGCTTCTCGAACCGCGGCCGCGTGTACTGGGTCAAGGTCTATGAAGTGCCGCAGGGCTCGCGCAACTCGCGCGGCCGCCCGATCGTCAACATGTTCCCGCTGCAGGAAGGCGAGAAGATCAACGTCGTGCTGCCGGTGAAGGAATTCTCGGCCGACAAGTTCATCTTCATGGCGACGTCGCTCGGTACCGTGAAGAAGACGCCGCTCGAGGCATTCAGCCGTCCGATGAAGAAGGGCATCATCGCGGTCGGCCTCGACGACGGCGACTACCTGATCGGTGCGTCGATCACTGACGGCGCGCACGACGTGATGCTGTTCTCCGACGCCGGCAAGGCCGTGCGCTTCGACGAGAACGACGTGCGTCCGATGGGGCGCGAGGCGCGCGGCGTGCGCGGCATGCAGCTCGAGGACGGGCAGCAGGTCATCGCGCTGCTGGTCGCCGGCAGCGAGGAGCAGACGGTGCTCACCGCGACCGAGAACGGCTACGGCAAGCGCACGCCGATCACCGAGTACACGCGTCATGGCCGCGGCACGAAGGGTATGATCGCGATCCAGACGTCCGAGCGCAACGGCAAGGTCGTGGCCGCAACGCTCGTCGACGCCGAAGATCAGATCATGCTGATCACGACGGCCGGCGTGCTGATTCGCACCCGTGTCTCGGAGATTCGCGAGATGGGGCGTGCCACGCAAGGTGTTACACTCATCAGTCTCGATGAGGGTACCAAGCTCTCTGGCCTGCAGCAGATTGCGGAGGCCGAGGAGGGTGATGGCGAAGCCGACGAGGCGTCGGACGGCGAAGCCTGAAGAACGGATGAGACTCTGGCCGCCGCGGGCGCGAAGCGCCGCGGCCGGCGAGCAACCATTCATATTTCCAAAAGGGAGTGATGATGCAAAAGCAATTCAAGCAACTGGTTCTGCTGGCTGCACTGGTGCCGACGTTCGCGATGGCGCAAGCGCTGTCGAATTCCGCACCGGCTGCTCCGGCGGCAGCTGCGCCGATCGACGCCGACAAGAAGGCAGCGATCAAGGATCTGCTCGACGCGATCGACGCGCCGAAGCTCGTGTCGGCAATCGGCAACAGCGCCGAAATGCAGGCGAAGCAACTCGTTCCGGCGATCCTGTCGGACGCGCTGTCGGAAAACAAGACGCTGAACGACAAGCAGAAGCAGGCTGCCGTTCCGACGCTGCAGAAGAATGCAGTGCCGAAGCTGGTCGATGGCGCAGGCAAGGTGTTTGGCACGCAACAGTTCCAGAACGATGCGATGTCGGCTCAGTACGACGCATACGCGAAGTACTACAGCACGTCGGAGATCAAGGATCTGACGACGTTCTACAAGAGCCCGACGGGCCGCAAGTTCATCCAGGTTCAGGATCAGGTCGGTCGCGACGTGGTCAACGGCCTGATGCAGAAGTACATGCCGCAAGCTATCCAGGCAACGCGCACGCAGGCTGACAAGGAAGTCGCAGCAGTCAAGCCGGGCAAGTAAAGCCGTCCGGGCACGCTCCCGGCCGTTCGGCCGGGTTTGGCGGGAGCCTGACGACAGTGCGATAATGGCCGTTTGCGCGTGAGCGCAAGCGGCCATTTCTTTTCTGGCGCGTTCTGCCGGCGGCGAGCCGGTCGCGTCCCTCCGAGGTTTTCACGATGCGCGTCTTTAATTTCTCCGCCGGCCCTGCGGCGATGCCCGAGGAAGTGCTGCGGCAAGCTGCCGACGAAATGCTCGACTGGCACGGCAGCGGCATGAGCGTGATGGAGATGAGCCATCGCGGCAAGGAATTCATGTCGATCCACGAGGCCGCGCTGACCGACCTGCGCGACCTGCTCGGCGTGCCCGCCAGTCACCGGATCCTGTTCCTGCAGGGCGGCGGTATCGCGGAAAACGCGATCGTACCGATGAACCTGCTCGGGTCGCGCAAGACGGCCGATTTCGTCGTGACGGGCTCGTGGTCGCAGAAATCGTTCAGCGAAGCGAAGAAATACGGCACGCCGCATCTTGCTGCAACCGGCAAGACGGAAGACGGCTTCACGCGGGCGCCCGCGCGCGCCGAATGGCAACTGTCGGACGATCCGGCCTACGTGCATCTGTGCACCAACGAGACGATCGACGGCGTCGAGACGTTCGAGATTCCCGATCTCGGCGACGTGCCGCTGGTCGCGGATGTCTCGTCGCACATCCTGTCGCGTCCGATGGACGTCGCGAAATACGGCGTGCTGTTCGGTGGCGCGCAGAAGAACATCGGGATGGCCGGCGTGACGCTCGTGATCGTGCGCGAGGATCTGCTCGACCGCGCGCTGTCGATCTGCCCGTCCGCGTTCGAATGGAAGACCATCGCCGCGAACAACTCGCTGTACAACACGCCGCCCACCTACGCGATCTACATCGCGGGCCTGGTGTTCCAGTGGCTGAAGCGGCAGGGCGGTCTCGAAGCGATCGAAGCCCGCAATATCGAAAAGGCAAAGCTGCTCTACGACACGATCGATGCGAGCAGTTTCTATCTGAACAAGGTCGACCCGGCAGCACGTTCGCGAATGAACGTGCCGTTTTTCCTGGCCGACGAAACGCGCAACGAAGACTTCCTTGCCGGCGCAAAGGCGCGCGGGCTGCTGCAGCTGAAGGGCCACAAGTCCGTCGGCGGCATGCGGGCGTCGATCTACAACGCGGTGCCGCTCGAGGGCGTGAAAGCGCTCGTCGAGTACATGAAGGACTTCGAGCAGCGCGGCGCCTGACGGCGGCGCTGTTCAAACAGCACGGCAAAACGCATGGACGACGAACTGAATTCCCGCCTGAAACCGCTGCGCGATCGCATCGATGCGATCGACGCGCAGCTGATCGCGCTCCTGAACCAGCGCGCCGCGGTGGCGCTGGAGGTGGGCGAGGTCAAGAAGCATTTCAATGCGCCGGTGTTCCGGCCGGAGCGCGAGCTGCAAGTGATCGCGCGGTTGCAGGACATGAGCGCGGGGCCGCTCGCGAGCGAGCACATCAGCGCCATCTGGCGCGAGATCATGGCCGCGAGCCGCGCCCTCGAGCAGACGATCCACGTCGCGTTCCTCGGGCCGGTGGGCACGTACAGCGAACAGGCGATGCTTGAATATTTCGGCCAGTCGATCGAAGGGCTGCCGTGCCCGTCGATCGACGAGGTGTTCCGCTCGGTCGAGGCCGGCGCGTCCGCGTTCGGCATCGCGCCGGTCGAGAATTCGACCGAAGGCGCCGTGTCGCGCACGCTCGACCTGCTGCTGCAGACGCAACTGGTGATCAGCGGCGAACTGGCGCTGCCGATCCATCACAACCTGCTGACGCAGAGCGGCACGCTCGACGGCGTGAAGCGCGTCTGTGCGCATGCGCAGGCGCTTGCGCAATGCCAGCAATGGCTCGCGGCGAATGCGCCGCAGCTCGAGCGGCAGGCCGTGGCGAGCAATGCCGAGGCCGCGCGTCTCGCGGCGGCCGATCCGACCGTCGCGGCGATCGCGGGCGACCGCGCGGCCGCACACTACGGCTTGCAGATCGCGTTCTCGCTGATCCAGGACGATCCGCACAACCGCACGCGCTTCGTGATCGTCGGCAAGCAGCCGGCCGGGCAAAGCGGTCACGACCAGACGTCGCTGATCGTGTCGGTGAAGAACGAGCCGGGCGCCGTGTTCAAGCTGCTCGAGCCGCTCGCGCGGCACGGCGTGTCGATGACGCGCTTCGAGTCGCGTCCGGCGCGCGTCGGCACGTGGGAGTACTACTTCTATATCGACATCGAAGGGCACCGGGACGATGCGGCGGTGGCGGCCGCGCTTGCGGAACTCGGCCAGAAGGCCGCGTTCCTGAAGATACTCGGTTCGTATCCGCGCGCACGCTGAGGCGCGGCGGCCCGTCGCCTGTTCGACAGGCGTTGCGGCTGGGCGGGCAGGGCAGGCCGGTCGGCGCTGCCGAAGGCGGGTTCGGGTGGCACTCGGCGCAGGTTGTGCCGGATGCGGGCCCGTTGCCCGGAATCTGGAATTCCGTGTGCGGGGCGTCGTCCCGCGCGCGTAACTTGGCTCTTGTCGTGTCAGGCTTTGCATTCAACAAACTGGTCATCTTCGGCGTCGGCCTGATCGGCGGATCGCTGGCCCGCGCGCTGCGCGAGCGCGCGCCGGGCGGCGCGGGCGAGATCGTCGGCGTGGGCCGTTCGCGTGCGTCGGTCGAGCGGGCGCTCGCGCTCGGTGTGATCGACCGCGCGGCGGCGCTCGACGACGATGCGCAATTGCGCGACGCGCTGGCAGGCGCCGATCTCGTGCTGCTGGCCGCGCCCGTCGCGCAGACGGGCCCGTTGCTCGCGCGCATCGCGCCGTGGCTTGAAGCGGCGACGATCGTCACCGATGCGGGCAGCACCAAGTCCGATGTGGTCGCGACTGCGCGCGAAGTGCTCGGCGCACGTATCGCGCAGTTCGTGCCGGGGCATCCGATCGCCGGTCGCGAGTCGAGCGGCGTCGAGGCCGCGTTGCCGGATCTGTACGTCGGCCGCAACGTCGTGCTGTGTCCGCTGCCGGAGAGCGCACCCGAATCCGTCGCGCGGATCGATGCGATGTGGCGCGCGACCGGTGCCGACGTGCGCACGATGAGCACGGAGCAGCACGATCGCGTATTTGCGTCGATCAGCCATCTGCCGCATGTGTTGTCGTTTGCGCTCGTCGAGCAGATCCTCGGCGAGGCCGACGCTGAATTGAAATTCTCGTACGCGGCGGGCGGCTTCCGCGATTTCACGCGCATCGCGGCGTCGAGCCCGGAGATGTGGCGCGACGTGTGTGTCGCGAACCGCGCGGCGCTGCTCGATGAACTCGACGGCTACACGCGCGTGCTCACGCGGCTGCGTGCGGCGATCGACGCCGGCGACGGCGCGGCGCTCGAAGCGGTGTTCACGCGCTCGCGCGCCGCGCGCAAGGCATGGCAGGAGCGTGGCGGCACGCCCGCTGCCGAACCGGTCAAGAAATAACAGGACGATTCCCATGGACTATCTCGATCTCGGCCCGTACTCCAGCGCATCGGGCACCGTGCGCCTGCCCGGCTCGAAGAGCATTTCGAACCGCGTGCTGCTGCTCGCGGCGCTTGCCGAAGGCGAAACGACGATCACCAACTTGCTCGACTCCGACGACACGCGCGTGATGCTCGACGCACTCGGCAAGCTTGGCGTGAAGCTCGCGCGCGACGGCGACACCTGTGTCGTTACGGGCACGCGCGGCGCCTTCACCGCGAAGACGGCCGACCTGTTCCTCGGCAACGCGGGCACGGCCGTGCGGCCGCTGACTGCCGCGCTCGCGGTGAACGGCGGCGACTACCGCGTGCACGGCGTGCCGCGCATGCACGAGCGGCCGATCGGCGATCTCGTCGACGGCCTGCGGCAGATTGGCGCGCAGATCGACTACGAGCTGAACGAAGGCTACCCGCCGCTGCGCATCAAGCCCGCGAACATTTCCGTCGACGCGCCGATCCGCGTGCGCGGCGACGTGTCGAGCCAGTTCCTCACGGCACTCTTGATGACGCTGCCGCTCGTGAAGGCGAAGGACGGCAAGACCGTCGTCGAGGTCGACGGCGAGCTGATCTCGAAGCCGTACATCGACATCACGATCAGGCTGATGGAGCGCTTCGGCGTGACCATCGAGCGCGACGGCTGGCAGCGCTTCGTCGTGCCGGCGGGCGTGCGCTACCGCTCGCCGGGGCGGATCATGGTCGAAGGCGACGCGTCGTCCGCGTCGTATTTCCTCGCGGCCGGCGCGCTCGGTGGCGGGCCGCTGCGCGTCGAAGGCGTGGGGCGCGCGAGTATCCAGGGCGACGTCGGCTTCGCGAATGCACTGATGCAGATGGGCGCGAACGTGACGATGGGCGATGACTGGATCGATGTGCGCGGCATCGGCCACGACCACGGCAAGCTCGAGCCGATCAACATGGACTTCAATCTGATCCCCGATGCGGCGATGACCATCGCGGTCGCGGCGCTGTTCGCGAACGGCACGAGCACGCTGCGCAACATTGCGAGCTGGCGCGTGAAGGAAACCGATCGCATCGCGGCGATGGCGACCGAGCTGCGCAAGGTTGGCGCGATCGTCGAGGAAGGCCCGGACTACCTCGTCGTCACGCCGCCGGAAAAGCTCACGCCGAACGCGGCGATCGACACGTACGACGATCACCGGATGGCGATGTGCTTCTCGCTCGTCAGCCTGGGCGGTGTGCCCGTGCGGATCAACGATCCGAAGTGTGTCGGCAAGACGTTCCCCGACTATTTCGACCGCTTCGCCGCGCTCGCCAAAGCCTGACTCCACAGTTCTGATGAAATCGACCCGACCCTTTCACCCGACTCCCGTCATCACGATCGACGGCCCGACTGCTTCCGGCAAGGGTACCGTCGCCGCGCTCGTCGCCGCGCACCTTGGCTTCCACCTGCTCGACAGCGGCGCGCTGTACCGCCTCGCCGCGCTCGCGAGCGTGCGCTACGGCATCGCGGCGGAGGACATCGACGCGCTGGTGAAGCTGATCGACGATCTCCACATCACGTTCCGCGAAGGCTGTGCGCAGCTCGACGGCGTCGATGTGTCGAACGACATCCGAGCCGAAGCGGTCGGCAACCGCGCATCGGCGATTGCCGTGCACGGGCCCGTGCGTACCGCGCTCGTCGCGCGCCAGCGCGCGTTCCGCAAGACGCCGGGCCTCGTTGCAGACGGGCGCGACATGGGCACCGTGATCTTCCCGGACGCCGTGCTGAAGGTATTCCTGACGGCCAGCGCCGAGGCGCGTGCGACCAGACGGCATAAGCAATTGATGCAAAAAGGTTTTTCTGCTAATATAGATGACTTGCTCCGGGATCTTCGTGAACGTGACGCGCGCGACAGCAATCGCGCGGCCGCGCCGCTGAAGCCCGCGGCAGATGCCAAGCTGCTCGATACGTCGGCACTTTCGGTCGATGAAGCCGTCGACCAGGTGCTGCAGTGGTACCGGGCACTCGGCCAGCCCGCCTGAGAGGGCGGGTAGCGGTAGGTGTTCCGTGCATAAGTGCGGAGCGTGTTTCGAACCCTTAACCCCGTGTGGAACTCGATCTGGCCCTTTCAGCCTGCCATTCCGGCCGGCGTGGCACAGCGATCCATGCACAATCAGATTTTTATGTCCGACCTGCAAACCTCCAACCCGAATACTGAATCTTTCGCGGCTCTGTTCGAAGAGTCGCTGACCCGCCAAGACATGCGCGCCGGCGAAGTGATTTCCGCCGAAGTCGTGCGCGTCGACCACAACTTCGTGGTCGTCAATGCAGGCCTGAAGTCCGAGGCTTACATTCCGATCGAGGAATTCCTGAACGATCAGGGCGAGGTTGAGGTGCAGTCGGGCGATTTCGTGTCCGTCGCGATCGACGCACTCGAAAACGGCTACGGCGACACGATCCTGTCGCGCGACAAGGCGAAGCGCCTTGCATCGTGGCTGTCGCTGGAAAAGGCTCTCGACAACAACGAACTCGTCACCGGCACGATCACCGGCAAGGTGAAGGGCGGCATGACCGTGATGGTCAACGGCATCCGCGCGTTCCTGCCGGGTTCGCTGGTCGACACGCGTCCGGTCAAGGACACGACCCCGTACGAAGGCAAGACGCTCGAGTTCCGCGTGATCAAACTGGATCGCAAGCGTAACAACGTCGTGCTGTCGCGTCGTGCCGTGATCGAAGCAACCCAAGGCGAAGAGCGTGCGAAGCTGCTCGAAACCCTGAAGGAAGGCGCGATCGTCAACGGCGTGGTCAAGAACATCACCGACTACGGCGCGTTCGTCGACCTCGGCGGCATCGACGGCCTGCTGCACATCACCGACATCGCATGGCGTCGTGTGCGTCACCCGAGCGAAGTCCTGTCGGTTGGCCAGGAAGTCACCGCGAAGATCCTCAAGTTCGACCAAGAGAAGAACCGCGTCTCGCTGGGCATCAAGCAACTGGGCGACGATCCGTGGGAAGGCATCTCGCGCCGTTACCCGTCGGGCACGCGCCTGTTCGGCAAGGTCACGAACATCACCGACTACGGCGCATTCGTCGAAGTGGAATCGGGCATCGAAGGCCTCGTCCACGTGTCGGAAATGGACTGGACCAACAAGAACGTTGCGCCGTCGAAGGTTGTCCAGCTGGGCGACGAAGTCGAAGTCATGGTCCTCGAGATCGACGAAGACCGTCGTCGTATCAGCCTCGGCATGAAGCAGTGCAAGCCGAATCCGTGGGATGACTTCAGCCGCAACTTCAAGAAGGGCGACAAGATCACGGGCGCAATCAAGTCGATCACCGACTTCGGCGTGTTCATCGGTCTGCCGGGCGGCATCGACGGCCTGGTCCACCTGTCGGACCTGTCGTGGAGCGAAACCGGCGAGGAAGCCGTTCGCAAGTACAAGAAGGGCGACGAAGTCGAAGCAATCGTGCTCGGTATCGACGTCGAGAAGGAGCGTATTTCGCTCGGCATCAAGCAGCTCGAAGGCGACCCGTTCAGCAACTACGTTGCAATGAACGACAAGGGCTCGATCGTCGACGGCGTCGTGAAGTCGGTCGATGCGAAGGGTGCGGTCATCACGCTGACGGGCGACATCGAAGGCTACCTGCGCGCATCGGAAATCGCGCAGGATCGCGTCGAAGATGCACGCAACGTGCTGAAGGAAGGCGACAAGGTCAACGCGATGGTGATCAACATCGATCGCAAGTCGCGCGGCATCAACCTGTCGATCAAGGCGAAGGATTCGGCTGAACAACAGGAAGCGATCCGCGGCCTGCAGTCGGACACCAGCTCTGCTGCGACCGGTACGACCAACCTCGGCGCGCTGCTGAAGGCGAAGCTCGACGGCCAGAACCAGTAAGCCTCACGAGGTCTGCTGAAGTATGACCAAATCCGAGTTGGTCGCGCAGCTGGCATCGCGATTTCCGCAACTTGTCCTCAAGGATGCGGATTTCGCGGTGAAAACGATGCTCGATGCGATGTCTGACGCCCTGGCGAAAGGGCATCGCATTGAAATTCGGGGTTTCGGCAGCTTTGGCCTCAACCGTCGCCCGGCGCGCGTCGGACGCAACCCGAAGTCGGGGGAGAAAGTGCAGGTGCCCGAGAAGTTCGTGCCGCACTTCAAGCCTGGCAAGGAATTGCGTGAACGTGTCGACGGCCGCGCCGGTGAACCGCTGAAGGCTGACGATCCGGACGACGAGCGTTGAGCGTCATCCGGTTTGCCCGGAACCCATCCGGCGAAGGCTGAAAAGAAAAGCGCCCCTTGCGGGCGCTTTTTTCATTTCCGGCGATCGCGACGCAACGGGCGCGAGCAGGATGTGCGCAGCCGCGGAAACGCATCCTTTACAATACGGGTCGATTCGGTGCGACGAAGGGGAGTCGCGCGCCGCGGCAAACCTCAACAAAGAGAGGGCTTCATGAAGTTTATCGTCTGGCTGATCCGGGTATTGGTGTTCGTACTGCTGCTGGTGCTTGCGCTGGCCAATACGCAAACCGCGACGCTGAATTTTGTTGCCGGCTATTCATGGCAAGCGCCGCTGATCCTGATCGGCCTGGCATTCTTTGCCGTGGGGCTGCTGGCCGGCTTGCTGTCCGCGCTGCCTTCGATCTTCCGCATGCGTCTCGAGAACGGGCGCCTGAAGCGCGATCTGCGCGCGGCGCGCGAAACGCCGGCCGTCATCGACCAGCCGCCGATGCCGCCCGTCATTTAACACGGACGCCGCGCGATCATCGCGCGGTTTTCGTCTCTGCTTCGATATTTCGCATGGATCTGGATTTCTGGTGGTTGCTCGCGATTCCGGTCGCGTTCGCGCTTGGTTGGGCGGCGTCACGCTATGACCTGAAGAATCTCCTGTCGGAGAGTGCCAACTTGCCGCGATCGTATTTTCGCGGCCTGAATTTTCTGTTGAACGAACAGCCCGACAAGGCGATCGACGCGTTCATCGAGGTCGCCAAGCTCGATCCCGAGACGGTCGAGCTGCACTTCGCGCTCGGCAACCTGTTTCGCCGCCGCGGCGAGACCGACCGCGCGATCCGCGTGCACCAGAACCTGCTGAGCCGCACGGACCTGCCGGTCAACGAGCGGGATCACGCGCTGTACGAGCTGGGCCAGGATTTCCTGAAGGCCGGCCTGCTCGACCGGGCCGAGGAGGCGTTTCACAAGCTCGCCGACGGCGATTACGCGCTCGGTGCGCAGCGCGCGTTGCTGACGATCTACGAGATCGAGAAGGACTGGAGCAAGTCGATCGATACGGCGAAGCGCATCGAGTCGATGAGCGACAAGCCGCTCGGCGTCGAAATTGCACAGTTCCACTGCGAACTCGCGCAGGACGCGCTGCAGCGCAAGAACGCGGCAGCGGCAGCCGAACAACTGCGCCTCGCGCTGAGCGTGAATCCGCAGAACGTTCGCGCGACGGTCCTGTCCGGCGACGCGGCGGAAGCGGAGGGCAATCACGCGGCCGCAATCGAGCACTGGAAGCGCGTCGAAGCGCAGAATCCGGCGTATCTGCCGCTCGTCGCCGACAAGCTGATGAAAGCGTATGTCGCGCTCGGCAAGAACGCCGAAGGCGCCGAGCTGCTGATGGGGTATGTCGACCGCTATCCGTCGAACGACCTGCTCGACATCGCGTACCAGCACATCGCGGGGTTGCGTGGCCAGGACGCGGCGCACACGCTTGCGCGCGCGCAGATGGAGAAGTCGCCGAACCTGTCGGGGATGCTGCATCTGCTCGATGCGCAAATCGCGGCGGCTGACGAACCGCGTCGTAAGGAACTTGAAATGATGCGTGCGCTGATCAAGCAGCGCACGAAGAATCTGCCACGGTATACGTGCCAGAATTGCGGTTTCCGGGCAAGGCTCTTCTATTGGCAGTGCCCCGGATGCAGCGGCTGGGAAACCTATGCGCCGCGCCGCGTCGAACCTGCGATGCCGGGCTGATCCCGGCACGCGGAGCCAACGCGCTGCGGTTGCCGCCGGGCTCGTTCCGGCGGCCAAGTTAGTCAATTACCGGGAAGTACCGGAACATCTATGAAAATCACCATCATCGGCACCGGCTATGTCGGTCTCGTCACGGGCGCCTGCCTCGCGGAGATCGGTCACGACGTCTTCTGTCTCGACGTCGATCCGCGCAAGATCGACATCCTGAACAACGGCGGGATGCCGATTCACGAACCGGGGCTGCTGGACATCATCGCGCGCAACCGCGCGGCGGCGCGCCTGCGCTTCTCGACCGACATCGAGGCGAGCGTCGCGCACGGCGAGATCCAGTTCATCGCCGTCGGCACGCCGCCCGACGAGGACGGCTCGGCCGACCTGCAGTACGTGCTCGAAGCCGCGCGCAACATCGGCCGCTACATGACGGGCTTCAAGGTGATCGTCGACAAGTCGACGGTGCCGGTCGGCACCGCGCAGCGCGTGCGCGGCGTGGTCGACGAGGCGCTTGCCGCCCGCGGTCTGGCAGGCAGCGTCGCGCATCGCTTCTCGGTCGTGTCGAACCCGGAGTTCCTGAAGGAAGGCGCCGCGGTCGAAGACTTCATGCGCCCGGACCGGATCATCATCGGCGTCGACGACGACGAGACGGGCACGATCGCGCGCGAGAAGATGAAGAAGCTCTACGCGCCGTTCAATCGCAACCACGAGCGCACGATCTACATGGACGTGCGTTCGGCCGAATTCGCGAAGTATGCGGCGAACGCGATGCTCGCGACGCGCATCTCGTTCATGAACGAGATGTCGAATCTGGCCGACAAGGTCGGCGCCGACATCGAGGCCGTGCGCCGCGGGATCGGCTCCGATCCGCGCATCGGCTATCACTTCCTGTACGCCGGCGTCGGCTACGGCGGCTCGTGCTTCCCGAAGGATGTCCAGGCGCTGATTCGCACGGCCGGCGAGAACGGCCAGCCGCTGCGCATCCTGGAAGCCGTCGAGGCGGCCAACCATGCGCAGAAGGATGTGCTGATCGGCAAGATCGAGCAGCGCTTCGGCGCCGACCTGACCGGCCGCGAGTTCGCGGTCTGGGGCCTGGCGTTCAAGCCGAACACCGATGACATGCGCGAGGCGCCGAGCCGCCGCCTGATCGCCGCGCTGCTCGAACGCGGCGCGACGGTGCGTGCGTACGATCCGGTTGCGGTCGACGAGGCACGGCGCGTGTTTGCGATCGATTTCGGCACCGATCCGGACGCCCTGGCGCGGCTGCATCTCGTCGAGACGCAGGACATCGCCGTGACGGGCGCGGACGCGCTCGTGATCGTGACCGAGTGGAAGGAATTCCGGAGTCCCGATTTCACGCGCCTGAAGGCCGAACTGAAGGCGCCGGTGATCTTCGACGGGCGCAACCTCTATGAGCCGGACGCGATGGCCGAACTGGGCATCGACTACTACGCGATCGGCCGGCCGCATGTCGATCCCCAGTCGTCCTCCCGTGGTTGACCACACGATGAATACTCTCCGCGAAGTCGTTCCGGTGCCGCGCGAGCAACTCGCGCGCTCGCGCGTGCTTGTCGTCGGCGACGTAATGCTCGACCGTTACTGGTTCGGCAACGTCGATCGCATTTCGCCTGAAGCGCCGGTGCCGGTCGTGCACGTGCAGCGCCAGGAAGAGCGGCTCGGCGGTGCGGCCAACGTTGCGCGCAACGCGGTGACGCTCGGCGGCCAGGCCGGGTTGCTGTGCGTCGTCGGTTGCGACGAACCCGGCGAGCGGATCGTCGAACTGCTCGGCAGCAGCGGCGTGACGCCGCATCTCGAGCGCGACCCGGCGTTACCGACCACGATCAAGCTGCGCGTGCTCGCACGCCAGCAGCAACTGCTGCGCGTCGATTTCGAGGCCATGCCGACGCACGAGGTGCTGCTCGCAGGGCTCGCGCGCTTCGATGCGCTGCTGCCGCAGCACGACGTCGTGCTGATGTCGGATTACGCTAAAGGCGGCCTGACGCACGTCACGACGATGATCGAGAAGGCGCGTGCGGCCGGCAAGTCCGTCCTCGTCGACCCGAAGGGCGACGACTGGGCACGCTATCGCGGCGCGTCGCTGATCACGCCGAATCGCGCGGAATTGCGCGAAGTGGTCGGGCAGTGGAAGTCGGAAGACGATCTGCGTGCGCGCGTCGCGAAGCTGCGCGGGGAACTCGACATCGACGCGCTGTTGCTCACGCGTTCGGAAGAAGGCATGACGCTGTTTTCCGCCACCGGCGAACTGCACGCCCCGGCGCTCGCGCGCGAGGTGTTCGACGTGTCGGGCGCGGGCGATACCGTGATCGCGACGGTCGCGACGATGCTCGGCGCAGGCGTGCCGCTCGTCGACGCCGTCGTGCTCGCGAATCGCGCGGCAGGCATCGTGGTCGGCAAGCTCGGCACGGCCACGGTGGATTACGACGAACTGTTTCACTGAGCGCATGCGGCGGCGCGACGAGCGCGCCGCACGCATGGCTCGCACTTTTCAGGCAGGACGATCATGACCCTCATCGTCACCGGCGCAGCCGGTTTTATCGGCGCGAACATCGTCAAGGCGCTCAACGAGCGTGGCGAGACGCGCATCATCGCGGTCGACAACCTGACGCGCGCGGACAAGTTCCGGAACCTCGTCGATTGCGAGATCGACGACTATCTGGACAAGACGGAGTTCGTCGAGCGTTTCGCACGCGGCGATTTCGGCAAGGTACGCGCGGTGTTCCACGAAGGCGCCTGTTCGGACACGATGGAAACGGACGGCCGCTACATGATGGACAACAACTTCCGCTACAGCCGCGCGGTGCTCGACACCTGTCTCGCACAGGGCACGCAGTTCCTGTACGCGTCGTCGGCGGCGATCTACGGCGGCTCGACGCGTTTCGTCGAGGAGCGTGACGTCGAGGCGCCGCTGAATGTCTACGGCTATTCGAAGTTCCTGTTCGACCAGGTGATCCGTCGCGTGCTGCCGACCGCGAAGAGCCAGATCGCCGGCTTCCGCTATTTCAACGTGTACGGCCCGCGCGAGACGCACAAGGGTCGCATGGCGTCGGTCGCATTCCACAACTTCAACCAGTTCCGCGCGGAAGGCAAGGTGAAGCTGTTCGGCGAGTACAACGGCTATGCACCGGGCGAGCAGACGCGCGATTTCGTGTCGGTCGAGGACGTGACGAACGTGAACCTGTTCTTCTTCGATCATCCGGAGAAGTCGGGCATCTTCAACCTCGGTACCGGCCGCGCGCAGCCGTTCAACGATATCGCGTCGACGGTCGTGAATACGCTGCGCGCGCTCGACAACCTGCCCCCGCTGACGCTCGCGCAGCAGGTCGAGCAGGGGTTGATCGAATACGTGCCGTTCCCCGATGCGTTGCGCGGCAAGTACCAGTGCTTCACGCAGGCCGATCAGACGAAGCTGCGCGCGGCCGGTTACGACGCACCGTTCCTGACCGTGCAGGAAGGCGTCGACCGCTATGTGCGTTGGCTATCTGGCCAGGTTTAAGCGGAAGCGTTGAATCGATAGACTGGGTCTCACGGTCGGCAGCCGCCGGCCGTTTTTCATCGGAGATCCAGCACATGATCAGGAAATGGTTGGCCGCAGCGGCAATGCTCGGCACGATCGCGTCGGCCTGGGCGGCCGTCGACGTCAACACCGCGAACGAGGATGCGCTCGTCGGCATCAAGGGCATCGGCCCGGCACGGGCGAAAGCGATTCTCGACGAACGTGGCGCACGCGGTCCGTTCAGGAATGCGGACGATCTCGCATCACGCGTGAAAGGCATGGGCGGTCATACCGTCGAGCGGCTTCAGCAGGAAGGCCTGACGATAGGTGCGGCCGGCACGGCTGCTGCGCTGCCGGCCGCGGGCAAGCCGGCAGCCGGCAAGCCTGCGGCTGCACCTGCCCGCACCGCGCAGAAGTAACGCGTCGCACGCGGCCGACAACGAGCTCCTTCAGTCGCCGTCGTTGCGACGGCTTCCCGCGGCATGCCGCGGGCTTTTTGCGTGCGCACGGCGTATGTGGCGGCCACGCGTTGCACGGCCGGCGTATTCCATCGTCGCAATGGGGTTGCCGGCGCGAGCAGCGGTGCTGGTTTACAATCGATCGATTGATCGGCCTCGTACTCACGGTATATCCATGGCTTACAAAACTATCGAAGACACGATCGGCAACACGCCGCTCGTCCAACTGGTCCGCTTGCCGGACGACGAGATTCGCGCGCGCAACAACGTCGTGCTCGCGAAGCTCGAAGGCAACAATCCGGCCGGTTCCGTGAAGGATCGCCCGGCACTGTCGATGATCAGCAAGGCCGAGGCGCGCGGGCGCATCAAGCCGGGCGATACGCTGATCGAGGCGACGAGCGGCAACACGGGTATCGCACTCGCAATGGCGGCGGCGATCCGCGGCTACAAGATGGTGCTGATCATGCCGGAAGACCTGTCGGTCGAGCGCCGCCAGAGCATGGCCGCCTACGGTGCCGAAATCATCCTGACGCCGGTGAAGGGCGGGATGGAACTGGCACGTGATCTCGCGGACGAGATGCAGCGCGAAGGCAAGGGCGTGATCCTCGACCAGTTCGCGAACCCCGACAATCCGGTCGCGCACTACGAAGCGACGGGCCCGGAAATCTGGCGCGATACCGAAGGGCGGATCACGCATTTCGTATCGGCAATGGGCACGACGGGCACGATCATGGGCACGTCGCGCTTTCTGAAGGAACAGAATCCGGCGATCGAGATCATCGGTGCGCAGCCGGAAGACGGTTCTCGCATTCCGGGCATCCGCAAGTGGCCGGAAGCGTACATGCCGACGATCTTCGATCGTAGCCGCATCGACCGCGTCGAGAGCGTGAGCCAGGCTGCTTCCGAAACGATGACGCGCCGGCTGGCAGCGGTCGAAGGCATCTTCGCAGGCATTTCGTCGGGTGGCGCATGCGAAGTCGCGATGCGTATCGCGCGTCAGGTCGAGAATGCGACGATCGTGTTCATCGTCTGCGATCGCGGCGACCGCTACCTGTCCACGGGCGTGTTTCCTGCCTGAACGCGGGCAGGCGCGCGTCGTGCGCCTGCGATAGAACGAGCGCCGCTTGTGCGGCGCTTTTTCTTTGGGCGATCGGTGTTTATTGCGACTGCGTTTCGGTATCGGCCGGCTGAAGTGCGCCGTTCGCTTCCATCTGTGCCTTCACGGCCTCGCCAAGCTGGTACACGGTGAGCGCGTAGAAGAAGCTGCGGTTGTAGCGCGTCAGTACGTAGAAGTTCTTGAGCCCGAGCATGTATTCGGTCGCGCGGCCCGGCGACGGCAGGTCGACCACCGTTACAGGCGTACCGGCTTCGGTGGTGATGTTGACCGCCGGCTCGTTCAGCGTCATGCCCGCGCGCAGCAGTTGCGACAGCGCCCAGTGCGGTTCGGGCTGGCCGTCGGCGGCGGCCTGTGCGATCCCCAGGCTGCCCGTATCGGGCGTGATCTGCCAGACCACCGGCCGGTCGGTTTCCCAGCCGTGCTGCTTCAGGTAGTTCGCGACGCTGCCGATCGCATCGACAGGACTGCTGCGCAGGTCGACATGGCCCGTGCCGTCGAAGTCGACCGCATACTCGCGGATGCTGCTCGGCAGGAACTGCGGGATCCCGATCGCGCCCGTATACGAGCCGAGCACGGTGGTCGGGTCGAGCTGGTTGTCGCGGGTCCAGACCAGGAAATCCTCGAGGTTCTTGCGGAACGTCGCCTGGCGGCTGTCGCGATTCGGTGTGTCCGGATAGTCGAACGTGAGCGTCGTCAGCGCGTCGAGCACGCGGAAATTGCCCATGTAGCGGCCGTAGATCGTCTCGACGCCGATGATGCCGACGATCACTTCGGGCGGCACGCCGAACTGCTCGGATGCGCGCTGCAGCGTTGCCTGGTTCGCCTTCCAGAATTTCACGCCCGCGTTGATGCGGATCGGCTCGATGAAGCGCGAGCGATAGACGCGCCAGTTCTTGACCGTCGGCGACGGGGCCGGCTTCACGAGCTTGACGGCCGTCGCCGAATAGCTGATGCGCGAGAACAGTGCGTGCAGGCTCGCGGAGTCGAAGCCGTTGCGGCTCACCATCTCGTCGATGAACGCGTCGACCTTCGCGTTGTTCGCGTAACGCTGTGGGACGATTTCCTCTTCGAAGGTCTGGCCCTGTGGTGTCGGCTGCTGCGGCTGGTCCTGTGCGACGAGCGTGCGCGCGGACTTCGCGGGTTGCGTCTGCGCGCCGGCAGGCGCGGCGCAGAGGGCCGCGACCACAGCGGCCGCAACGAGCGGGACGCGAACACGGAACAGCGCGGAGAGAAGGGCGGCAGGCTTGCTGGAATTCATGTCGAAGCGGGCGGACAGGGCGATTGGGTTCGGCGCAGTATACCCGACGGATCCGGCGCGCCGGGGCGTAGCGGGCCCCCGTTGTGGTAAGTTAGCGGCGAATTCGCGGCCGACGATGGACATCATTGATGGAGACCTGCGGCGCACCGCGCGCCGCGGATGACAGCTTATGGCAACCGCTTTCTATACGCACCCCGACTGCATGCTGCACGAGATGGGGGAATGGCATCCGGAATGCCCGGCCCGCCTGTCGGCGATCCAGGATCAACTGATCGCGAGCCGCATCGACGACCTGATCGTGCACGAAACCGCGCCGTTCGCGAGCGAGGTGGCGCTGGGCCGGGTGCATACGCAGGCGCACATCGACTATATCCGGAGCATGACGCCGGTCGACGGCTACGTCGAGATCGATCCCGATACGCTGATGAACCGCGATACGTGGCGCGCGGCGCTGCGCGCGGCCGGTGCCGCGATCGCAGCGACCGACGCGGTGATCGAAGGCCGCTACGCGAATGCGTTCTGCGGCGTGCGTCCGCCCGGCCACCATGCGGAGCCCGCGCGCGCGATGGGTTTCTGCTTCTTCAACAACGTCGCGATCGCGGCGCGCCATGCGCTCGACGTACACGGTCTCGAGCGTGTCGCGATCATCGATTTCGACGTGCACCACGGCAACGGCACGGAGGCCGCATTCGCGAACGACGAGCGCGTGCTGATGTGCAGCTTCTTTCAGCATCCGCTGTATCCGTTCTCGGGCGTCGATCACCAGGCGCCGAACATGGTCAACCTGCCGATGCCCGCGCGCAGCAACGGGATGGCGATCCGCGAAGCCGTCGACATGTTCTGGCTGCCGCGCCTCGATGCGTTCAAGCCGCAGATGGTGTTCGTGTCGGCGGGTTTCGATGCGCATCGCGAGGACGACATCGGCAACCTCGGCCTCGTCGAAGCCGACTTCGAATGGCTGACCGCGCAGATCGTCGACGTGGCACGCCGCCATGCGCAGGGCCGCATCGTGAGCTGCCTCGAAGGCGGCTACAACCTGTCCGCGCTCGGGCGCAGCGTCGTCGCACACCTGCGCGTGCTGGCCGGCATCTGATTAACGATTGACCGGCCGGGCCGGGCGCGCTCAGCGCGCCGGCACGCGCGCGTGAATCCACGCGATCAGCGCGTCGATCACGCGATCGCGTTCGAGATCGTTCATCGTTTCGTGAAAGCCGCCTTCGTATAGCGTCAGCGTACGATCGGGCGAGCCGACGCGCGCCCCGAACGCCCGGCTGCCGTCGGGCTCGGTCAACTTGTCCTCGGTGCCGTGATAGACGAGTACCGGCACGCGGAGCCCACCGCGGCCGCTTTCGATGCGTGCCATCGCGTCGAGAATCTCCGCACCGGTGCGCGCGGGCACCGCGCCGTGATGCACGAGCGGATCGGCACGATTGGCCGCGACGATGGCCGGATCGCGCGACAGCAGCGCCGCATCGATCTTGATCGCGGGGAAGGTCGGCCAGACGCGGCTGATGACGCGGCTCACCGCGAGCATCCAGCGCGGCACGTCGCGCCCCGGGGCGAGCGCCGGGCTCGACAGCACGAGTCCCGTCAACGCATGGCCGCGTGCCGGCGCGCGTTCGATCGCGTACAGCGCCGCGACCGCGCCGCCCATGCTGTGCCCCATCAGGAACAGCGGCGAATTGCCGCGCGCGGCTTCGGCGACCAGTGCATCCGCATCGTTCAGGTAGCCGTCGAAGCGCTCGACCCAGGCACGCTTGCCGGGTGACTGGCCATGCCCGCGCAGATCGATCGCGAGCACGTCGATGCCGGCTGCATTCAACCGGCCGGCGAGCGCGGCATAGCGGCCCGCGTGTTCGGCAAGGCCGTGCACGAGCGCGATCGTCGCGCGCGGTGGCGCGGTGCCGTCGCCGGCCGGCCAGCGGTACGACGCCAGTTCGAGCCCGTCCGCGGTACGCAGCCGGCCCATGGTCGGCGCGGGCGACGGCGAAGGCGCCGTGCCGGCGGTGGCGGGTGCGGCGGCCGGCGTGGTGGTGGCGGTCATCAGGCGTGTCCCCGGTGGGTTGGCATGTGTGTTCCGGATCATAGTCGCGGCACGCTTGAGGCAGGCCAGCGGGGCCCCTCTAATTTCGTTTGGTTATGAAAAGATCGAAATCGATTATTAAGTGGAATGAGGGGTTTGCGGTAAAATCCGCGGCTATTCCAGATTCATAGGTGGCCGACTGGCGGGCCTGCTCGCCAGCCGGCCACCGTTTTGTTTACATGATCGAATTACGCAATCTTTCGCAGCGCTTCCCCGGGCCGGGTGGCTGGGTCGAGGCGCTGCACAACATCAACCTGACGATCCCGCAGGGCGAGGTGTTCGGCATCATCGGCCGAAGCGGCGCCGGCAAGAGCACGCTCGTGCGCACCATCAACCTGCTCACGCGGCCGACCGAAGGCAATGTCGTCGTCGGCGGGCGCGATCTCACGCTGCTGCCGGCTGGCGCACTGCGCGAGGCGCGTCGCGAGATCGGCATGATCTTCCAGCACTTCAACCTGCTGTCGTCGCGCACGGTGTTCGACAACGTCGCGCTGCCGCTCGAGCTGGCCGGCGCAAGCCGTGCCGACATCGAGGCTGCCGTGCTGCCGCTGCTCGACCTCGTCGGGCTGTCCGCGCAGAAGGATCGCTATCCGTCGCAGATCAGCGGCGGGCAGAAGCAGCGCGTCGGCATCGCACGCGCGCTCGCGAGCCAGCCGAAGGTGCTGCTGTCGGACGAAGCGACGTCGGCGCTCGATCCCGAGACCACGCGCTCGATCCTCGACCTGCTGAAGCGCATCAACCGCGAACTCGGCCTGACGATCGTACTGATCACGCACCAGATGGAAGTGATCAAGCAGGTGTGCGATCGCGTCGCGGTGCTCGATGCGGGGCGCGTGGTCGAGGAAGGCCGCGTGATCGACGTGTTCCTGCAGCCGCATCACGAAGTGACGCGCGCGCTGATCGGCGACGTGATCGCGCAGGAGTTGCCGCCCGCGATGAAGGCGCGCGTGGCAGAGCGGCTGAAGACGGGCCGTGGGCATCTGCTGCGGCTCGCGTTCACGGGCTCGGGGGTCGACCAGCCGATCCTGTCGGAGACGATCCGCCGGTACGAACTCGATTTCAACATCCTGCACGGCCAGATCGACGAGATCCAGGGGCAGGCATTCGGTTCGCTCGCGGTGCTCGCGGGCGGCGAGCCGGGCAAGGTCGGGCAGGCGCTCGCGTTCCTGCGCGAGCAAGGTGTGGTGGTAGAGGAGCTTTCGTATGTTGAGTGAGATGTTCGATATGTTCGTGCAGTCGTTCTGGGAGACGCTGATCATGGTCGGCATCTCCGGGGCGGTCGGCGCGCTCGTCGGCCTGCCGCTCGGCGTGCTGCTCTACCTGACCGACCGTCAGGGCGTGCTGCAGAATCTCGCCGTGAATCGTGTGCTCGGCGGCATCGTGAATGCTGTCCGCTCGACACCGTTCATCATCCTGCTGGTCGCGGTGATTCCGTTTACGCGGCTCATCACGGGTTCGTCGATCGGCACGGCCGCGGCGGTCGTGCCGCTGACGCTCGCGGCCGCGCCGTTCATCGCGCGTCTCGTCGAGACGGCGTTGCGCGAAGTCGACCGCGGGCTGATCGAGGCCGCGCAATCGATGGGCGCGACCACGTCGCAGATCGTCTTCAAGGTGCTGCTGCCCGAATCGCTGCCGGGCGTCGTCGCGGGCCTGACGATCACGTTCGTGTCGCTGGTCGGCTATTCGGCGATGGCGGGCGCGATCGGTGGCGGCGGTCTCGGCGATCTCGGGATCCGCTACGGCTACCAGCGCTATCTGCCCGAAGTGATGTGGACGGTGGTCGCGATCCTGATCGTGTTCGTGCAGATCGTGCAGTCGTTCGGCGACTGGCTCGTCCGCCGGTTGAGCCACAAGTAAAACAAGACCTATCTGTTAGGGGACACACGATGCAACGACGTTTCATGCTGAAATTCGCGGTCGCACTGGGCGCAGCCGCGCTGTTCGCGGGCGCACACGCACAGGCCGAAACCATCAAGGTGGGCGTGACGGGCGGGCCGCACGCCCAGATCATGGAAGCGGTGAAGAAGGTCGCGGCGAAGAGCGGCCTCGACATCCGCATCGTCGAATTCTCCGATTACGTGCAGCCGAACGCCGCGCTCGCGTCGGGCGACCTCGACGCGAACAGCTACCAGCACGATCCGTATCTGCAGGCGCAGGTGAAGGATCGCGGCTACAAGCTGATCAAGGTCGCGGATACCGTCACGTTCCCGATGGGCATCTATTCGAAGCGCGTGAAGTCGCTGGCCGATCTGAAGCCGGGCGCGCGCATCGCGGTCCCGAACGATCCGACCAACGGCGGCCGTGCGCTGCTGTTGCTGCAAAAGCAGGGCCTGCTGAAGCTGCGCGCGGACGCCGGGCTGAAGGCGACGCCGCTCGATATCGTCGACAATCCGCGCAAGCTGAAGATCGTCGAACTGGATGCGGCGCAGATTCCGCGCTCGCTCGGCGACGTCGACGCGGCCGCGATCAACACCAACTATGCGATGGAAGCGGGGTTGAAACCGAAACAGGACGCGATCGCGATCGAAGGGCCGAGCGGCCCGTACGCGAACATCCTCGCGATCCGCGAGGCGGACCGGAACAAGCCGTGGGTGGCGAAACTGGTCGCGGCCTATCATTCGGCCGATGTGAAGCAGTTCATCGAAGGCAAGTTCGGCGGCGCGGTCATTGCCGCCTGGTAACGGGCGAAGCACGGGGCGCCCGGCGAGATTAGAGTCGATGATCGAAAACCCGGGCTTTGCGTCCGGGTTTTTTCTCTTTTAAAATAGAACGACCGTTCGCTATCATTGGCGCGTCGCCAAGAAGCGGTATTCTCGACAACCACGAAGGTTGGGTCCGCTTGGCCGCGCAGTCATGAGGCCTCGCTATAGAATGGCCTCTGGTCGTATTCGTAACTTTGGAGCGTGTGCATGAAAATCCTGGTGCCAGTGAAAAGAGTGGTCGATTACAACGTGAAGGTCCGCGTGAAGTCGGACAACACGGGTGTCGACATCGCGAACGTGAAGATGTCGATGAACCCGTTCGACGAAATCGCGGTTGAAGAGGCCGTGCGCCTGAAGGAAGCGGGCGTGGCGACCGAAGTGATCGCGGTGTCGGTAGGCGTCGCGCAAGCGCAGGAAACGCTGCGTACGGCGCTGGCGATCGGTGCGGATCGCGCGATCCTCGTCGAATCGACCGACAGCGTCGAGCCGCTGGCCGTCGCAAAGATCCTGAAGGCGCTGGTCGACAAGGAACAGCCGCAACTGGTGATCCTCGGCAAGCAGGCCATCGACGACGATTCGAACCAGACGGGCCAGATGCTGGCTGCGCTGGCAGGCCTGCCGCAAGCGACGTTCGCATCGAAGGTGACGGTGGCCGACGGCCGTGCAACGGTCGCGCGTGAAGTCGACGGCGGGGCAGAAACGCTGTCGCTGACGCTGCCGGCGGTGGTGACGACCGACCTGCGCCTGAACGAGCCGCGCTACGTGACGCTGCCGAACATCATGAAGGCGAAGAAGAAGCCGCTGGAAACGGTGAAACCGGAAGACCTGGGCGTGGACGTCGCGCCGCGTCTGAAGACGCTGAAGGTGGTCGAGCCGCCGAAGCGCGCAGCCGGCGTGAAGGTGCCGGACGTGAAGACGCTGGTCGAGAAGCTGAAGACCGAAGCCAAGGTGCTGTAAGAGGGAGCGGAAAGAAATGACGATTCTGGTGATTGCAGAACACGACAACGCGTCGATCAAGGCCGCGACGTTGAACACGGTGGCGGCGGCGGCCGAGGTTGGCAAATTCGTCGGCGGCGACATTCACGTGCTGGTCGCGGGCCACAATGCGCAAGGCGCGGCCGACGCGGCAGCGAAGATCGCAGGCGTTTCGAAAGTGTTGCTGGCCGACGCGCCGCAACTCGAAGCAGGCCTCGCGGAAAACATCGAAGCGACCGCGCTGAACATTGCGAAGGACTACTCGCACATCCTCGCGCCGGCGACGGCCTACGGCAAGAACATCGCGCCGCGTATCGCCGCGAAGCTCGATGTTGCACAGATCTCGGACATCACGGCGGTCGATTCGGCCGACACGTTCGAGCGCCCGATCTACGCGGGCAACGCAATCGCGACGGTGCAGTCGAGCGACCCGATCAAGGTCATCACGGTGCGTGCGACGGGTTTCGATCCGGTAGCGGCCGAAGGTGGCAGCGCGTCGGTCGAGAAGATCGAAGCGGCGGCCGACGCAGGCAAGTCGCAGTTCGTGAGCCGTGAAGTGACGAAGCTGGACCGTCCGGAGCTCACCAGCGCGAAGATCATCGTGTCGGGTGGCCGCGGTCTGGGCAGCGGCGAGAACTACACGAAGGTGCTGGAGCCGCTGGCGGACAAGCTGTCGGCAGCACTCGGCGCGTCGCGCGCGGCAGTCGATGCGGGCTTCGTGCCGAACGACTACCAGGTCGGCCAGACCGGCAAGATCGTCGCACCGCAGCTGTACATCGCGGTCGGCATCTCGGGTGCGATCCAGCACCTGGCCGGCATGAAGGATTCGAAGGTGATCGTCGCGATCAACAAGGATCCGGAAGCGCCGATCTTCAGCGTGGCTGACTACGGCCTGGTGGGCGATCTGTTCGCGCTCGTGCCGGAACTCGTGGCTGAGCTCGGCTGACGCAGTGTGACGCTTCGGCGGTAAGCACACGAGAAGAGGGGCGCGACGAGCGCCCCTTTTTTTCGCCATCGACAGAAGCGAGACGAAGGGGACACACCTGAGCTATAACGCCCCCCTCAAGGACATGCTGTTCGTGCTGAAGGAACTCGCCGGCATCGACACCGTTGCGCAGTTGCCGGGCTTCGAGGATGCCGGTTACGACACGGCGCAGGCCGTGCTCGACGAGTCCGCGAAATTCTGCGGCGAGGTGCTGGCCCCGCTGAACGCCGAAGGCGACCGCAACCCGAGCAGCTGGTAGGACGGCGTCGTGACCGCCACGCCGGGCTTCGGCGAAGCCTTCCGCCAGTTCGTCGAAGGCGGCTGGCAGGGGCTGCAGCATCCGTCCGAATACGACAGCCAAGGGCTGCCGAAGCTGGTCGCGACGCCGTGCATCGAGATGCTGAGCGCATCGAACCTGTCGTTCGCGCTGTGTCCGCTGCTGACCGACGGCGCGATCGAGGCGCTGCTGACGGCTGGCACCGACGAGCAGAAGCAGCGCTAGGTGCCGAAGCGGATCTCGGGCGAATGGACCGGCACGATGAACCTGACTGGACGGCGCAGCGGCCGCATCGGTGAAGGCGCAGCTGGAGAAGGGCGCGAAGGCGCTGTCGTCGGTGGTCGATTACGTGGTGGCGAGCGTGAAGCAGGACCCGAACGCGGTGTTCGCGGGCAGCGTGCCGTACCTGAAGCTGGTGGGTGTGGTGCTGTGCGGGTGGCAGATGGGCCGCGCGCTGGTGGCAGCGCAGGCGAACCGCGCGAGCGATCCGGCGTTCTTCGACGCGAAGATCGCGATCGCGCAATGCTATGCGGAGCACGTGCTGGTGCAGGCGGGCGCGTTCGAAGCATCGATCGTCGGCACGAAGGGCAACGAGGGCGTGCTCGCGTTGACGGAAGCGCAGTTCTGACCGGCTGACGGTTCGAAGAAATGAAAAAGGCACCCGATCCTGAACTGCACCCCAAAAGTTGGACACCCGTCCAACCTTTGGGGCGCCTTTCTTTTTGATACCGGCCGGCCCGCATGGCTGCGGGCGGCGTCGGCCAATACGGCTTATGCGTATGCCGGGCGCGTCTGGCCGGCCACGTCCTTCAGGTAACGATGCACCGACAGGTCGTCGGCCTGGATCGCCGGCATCTTGCCCGAGATCAGGTCTGCGAGCAGCTGGCCCGAGCCGCACGACATCGTCCAGCCGAGCGTGCCGTGGCCGGTGTTCAGGAACAGGTTCGACACCGGCGTGCGGCCGACGATCGGCGTGCCGTCCGGTGTCATCGGGCGCAGGCCCGTCCAGAACGTTGCCTTCGACGTGTCGCCGCCGCCCGGGAACAGGTCGTTCACGCACATTTCGAGCGTTTCGCGGCGCGCGGCGCGCAGCTTCTTGTCGAAGCCGACGATTTCCGCCATGCCGCCGACGCGGATGCGCTGGTCGAAACGCGTGATCGCGATCTTGTAGGTCTCGTCGAGCACGGTCGACACGGGCGCGGCCGCTTCGTTGACGATCGGCGCGGTGATCGAATAGCCCTTCAGCGGATAGACGGGGATCTTCATCAGGTTCGAGATGAAGTGGGTCGAGTACGAGCCGAGCGCGACGACGTACGCGTCCGCACGCACCGTTTCGCTGCCGCACTGCACGCCGGCGATCTTGCCGCCCGCAATCGCGAGCGCATCGATCGGCGTGTTGTAGCGGAACTTCACGCCGAGCGATTCGGCGAGCGCGGCGAGGCGCGTCGTGAACAGCTGGCAATCGCCCGTTTCGTCACCCGGCAGGCGCAGGCCGCCCGTCAGCTTGTGCGAGACGGCAGCAAGCGCCGGTTCGGCGTTCTTCAGGTCGGCCGGCGACAGCAGTTCGAACGGCACGTTCGCTTCCCGCAGCACGGCGATGTCCTTCGCCGCGCCATCGAGTTGCTGCTGTGTGCGGAACAGCTGCAGCGTGCCGCCCGTGCGGCCTTCGTACTGGATGCCGGTATCGGCGCGCAGCGCCTGCAGGCAGTCGCGGCTGTATTCGGCGAGGCGGACCATGCGACCCTTGTTGACCGCATAGCGTTCGGCCGTGCAGTTGCGCAGCATCTGGTACATCCACTGGAGCTGGAAGCGCGTGCCGTCGAGGCGGATCGCGAGCGGCGCGTGCTTTTCGAACATCCACTTGACGGCCTTCAACGGCACGCCGGGTGCGGCCCACGGTGCGGCATAACCGGGGGAGATCTGGCCTGCGTTCGCGAAGCTCGTCTCGAGCGCCGGGCCGGCTTCCCGGTCGATCACCGTGACTTCATGACCGGCGCGCGCGAGGTAATACGCGCTTGCCACGCCGACCACACCGCTGCCCAGAATGACGACTCGCATAGCTGCTCCAGATGGAAGGGACCAGATCGAGGCCGGGCGCACATGCGGCTCCGTGTAACCTCTAGCTGATCTAGTTTTTTGCGCTATGGTATTGTCGAATGTGTAGGTTTTGTTATCGTATTTTTCAGGTTTTCAGCATAAACAAATGAGAACGCAACGTCAGCCCGTACGCTCGCTCGACAAGCTCGACCGGCGCATCCTGAAACTGCTCCAGGGCGACGGCCGGATGGCGATGAAAGACCTCGCGGAACAGGTCGGACTGACCGTCACGCCGTGTATCGAACGTGTGCGGCGCATGGAGCGGGATGGCGTGATCACCGGCTATCACGCGCGTGTCGATCCGCACCAGCTCGGTGCTGCGCTGCTGGTGTTCGTCGAGATCACGCTCGGCCACAAGGGCGGCAACATGTTCGAGCAATTCCGCCGGGAAGTGATGAAGATCGACGAGGTGCTCGAATGCCATCTGGTGTCCGGCGATTTCGACTACCTGATCAAGGCGCGGATCGGCGAGATGGCCGACTACCGGAAGCTGCTCGGCGACATCCTGTTGCAGTTGCCCGGCGCCGTGCAGTCGAAGAGCTATGTCGTGATGGAGGAAATCAAGGAGACGCTGACGATCGCGGTGGGCGACTGACGCGCTCACGGCTGGCCCCGTCGGGCCCATCATCCCGCCCTTGGCATGCTGCGCCCAATACTGTATAAATGTACAGTATTGGGCGCAGGCGAATGGGTGGGCACATGGACGATCGATCCGACAACGAATTTCCGATAGCGCCGCCCGCGCCCCGCAAGGGGCGCGGTGCGGTCGACAACTTGCAGGGGCGATACGAGATCGCGCAGCGCGAAGCGGTCGACGACGGCTGGACGCACGAGTCGGACGATGCCGATTTCCCCGCGCCGCTGCGCACGCAGGTGTTCGAGGAACGTGCGAAGAGCATCCTGACGCACAACCAGTCGCCCGACATTCCATTCAGCGTATCGCTCAATCCGTATCGCGGCTGCGAGCATGGCTGCATCTACTGCTTCGCTCGGCCGACGCACAGTTATCTCGGCCTGTCGCCGGGGCTCGATTTCGAAAGCCGCATCTATGCGAAGGTCAACGCGGCCGAACTGCTCGAGCGCGAGATTTCGCGCAAGCGCTACGTGCCGGAGCCGATCGCGCTAGGCGTCAACACCGACGCCTACCAGCCGGTCGAGCGCGACCTGCGCATCACGCGCAGCGTGATCCAGGTGATGCACGATCGCGGGTTGCCGTTCGCCGCGATCACGAAGTCGTCGCTGATCGAGCGCGATCTCGACCTGCTCGCGCCGATGGCCGAACGTGGGCAGGTAATGGCGGCGGTCACGATCACGACGCTCGATGCCGATCTTGCGCGCACGCTCGAGCCGCGCGCGGCGACGCCGGCGCGACGGTTGCGTACGATTCGTGCGCTGAGCGAGGCGGGCGTGCCGGTCGGGGTGAGCATTGCCCCGATGATTCCGTTCGTCACCGAGCCCGACATGGAGCGCGTGCTCGAGGCGTGCGCGGAAGCCGGCGCGACACACGCGAGCTACATCATCCTGAGGCTGCCGTGGGAAGTCGCGCCGCTGTTCAAGAACTGGCTTGCCGCGCATTTTCCCGACCGCGCGGAGCGCGTGATGAACCGGGTGCGCGACATGCGCGGCGGGAAAGACTACGACTCGGATTTCTCGAAACGGATGAAGGGCGAGGGGATTTGGGCCGACCTGCTGCGGCAGCGTTTCCGCCAGGCCGTCAAGCGGCTCGGGCTGAACGAGCGCACGAACGGAATTCTCGATCTGTCGCAGTTTCGCGGTGCGCCGGCCGCCTCGGCGCCGGCGCCGCGCGTCGCTGTTCGTGCAGCCGGCACACGGTCGACGCAGTCGCGCGACGACCTGCAATTGAACCTGTTCTGAGCGACGCGCCAGGCCGGCGCGGGGTGCCGGGGCGTCGTGTTCGTTACGCTTACTGCGAAATCTGCTTGGCCGCTTCGACCTGCGACTCGAAATACGTCTGGAACGACAGCGCGAGGGCGGTCATCAGCAGGAACGCGCCGATCAGCAGCGAGAAGATCACCACGAAGATCACGGTCCAGCCCGACTGGCTGTGCTTGCCCGTCTCTGCGTTGAATTGCGCGTCCCATTTTTCGTCGGGACGCAGCCCGTAGACGAGCGCGGCGAGGAACGCCGCCAGCAGCGAGATTGCGCCGGGTACCGCGAGCCACCAGCCGAGGCCGGCGCTGCGCTGGGTCGCGGCGAGCAAGAGGAAGCCCGGGATGCCGACGATCGTCGCGAGCAGGTGCGCCCAGCCGTATACGTCGCGAAAGCCATACAGATAGAAGCGGTGCGCGCCGATCGATCCGAACAGGAACGCGAGGGCGGCGGTGAGCGTCTTGGAGCGAAAGCGGCGGGACGGTGCGGTGCTGCTGGACATGGATGGCGGTGTATTGTCGTTGGCATGGACGGCCGGCGGGCCGGCGCGGGCGCTCGGCCCGGCACGCATTCTACGATGCCCGGTCGGGCCCGGTCACCCTTGTGTTGCGTCAAGGTGCCGCATAGGTCACGCGGTAGATTGCGCCCGCGTAGTCGTCGCTGACGAGCAGCGAGCCGTCCGGCAGCGGCAGCACGTCGGCAGGGCGCCCCCATACCGTGCCGTCGGGCCGCAGCCAGCCCGTGACGAACGGGGTCTGGTGTGCCTGGCTGCCATCCGCCGAGACCACAATGCGCATCACGCGGTAGCCGACCTTCGTACTGCGGTTCCACGAGCCGTGTTCGGCGATGAACACGTTATTGCGATACGACGCCGGAAACATCGGCCCCGTATAGAAGCGCATACCGAGTGCCGCGACGTGCGCACCGAGTTTCAGTACAGGCGGCACATAGCGGCGGCATACGTTGGCGCTGCCGAATTCGGGGTCGGGCGTGTCGCCGCCATGGCAGTATGGGAAGCCGAAGTCGAGGCCGGCGCGCGGGGCGCGGCTCAGCTTGTCGTCGGGTGCGTCGTCGCCCATCATGTCGCGCCCGTTGTCGGTAAACCACAGCTCGCCCGAATCGGGGTGCCACGCGAAGCCGACCGTATTGCGTACGCCGCGGGCGACAACCTCGCTTCCGCTGCCGTCCGCGTTCATGCGCGCGATGATCGCGTAGCGGCTGCGATCGGCGAGGCAGACGTTGCAAGGTGCACCGGTCGGCACGTACAGCTTGCCGTCGGGGCCGAACGCGATGAATTTCCAGCCGTGATGGTGTTCGGTCGGCAGCGCGTCGGTAACGATGGCGGGTGCGGGCGGCGTGGCGAGCCGGTCGTCGATATGATCGAGGCGCAGGATGCGCGATACGGCGGATATATAGAGTGTGCCGCCACGGTAGGCGACGCCGACGGGCATATCGAGCCGGGACGCGATCACGTAGTGCGCGCTGATCCGGCCCTCATGGATTACGAACGCATGCACGCGGCCTTCCCGCGTGCCGACATACAGGATGCCGCGCGGCGACCACGCCATTTCGCGCGCGGTCGGTACCGTGTCGGTCAGCACTTCGACGTGGAAGCTCGGCGGCACGACGAGTTCGCCCACCGGCAACGGCGCGGCAAACGCCAGTGCGGACGCGAGGCAGGCAAGGCCGGCAAGCAGCGCCGTGAAACGGTGCTGAGCACGGCGCGTCGAGGCGGCGCGTAGGGGCGGCATGACGGTGTGGAACGACCCGGACACGACGATTGTATGCCCGGCGGATAGGCCGCCCGCGGATTTTTTACGCGTAAGTGTTTGTTGTACCTCTGGTTTCCGGCTATAATCGCGTGTTTCAGTAGTTTCGAACCCGGTTTTCCGAAGGACATCATATGGTTATCATCCGTCTGGCTCGTGGCGGCTCGAAGAAGCGCCCGTTCTACAACATCGTTGCTACCGATTCGCGCAACCGTCGTGACGGCCGCTTCATCGAGCGCGTCGGCTTCTACAACCCGGTCGCCACGAAGGGCGAATCGCTGCGTATCGCTCAGGATCGCCTGACGTACTGGCAAGGCGTTGGCGCGCAACTGTCGCCGACCGTCCAGCGTCTCGTGAAGGAAGCGCAAAAGGCGCAACCGGCTGCCTAACATGGCACGGTGTGCCGGTCGTGCCGGCTGTGAGGTGCATTGATGGCGGGTCACGATTCCGGTAATGCAAGGCGCGGGCGTGCGTCGTTTGGCGCATTCGTCCGCAAGCCGGTCGAGCGCGACGCTGTCGCGAACGCCGGTCAGGCTGCCGAGCAGGGCAGTCTCGAAGTGGCGCAAGCCTGGCCTGACGATGCCGTCGAGGTCGGGGCGGTGGTCGACGCCTATGGCCTGAAGGGCTGGGTCAAGGTGGCGACGCATGCCGACGCCGGTCGCGGTGGCGATGCGCTGCTCAACGCGCGCCGCTGGTGGCTGGAACGCGGTGCGGGGCGGCTTTCCGTCCGCATCATGCAGTCGAAGACGCACAGCGACACCGTCGTTGCGCAACCCGCGGGCGTCAGCGACCGCGATGCCGCGCTGGCCATGCGCGGCTTTCGCGTGTTCGTGCGCCGGGAAGATTTCCCGGCATTGGCCGCGGACGAATTCTATTGGGTCGACCTGATCGGTCTCGATGTCGTCAACGAGCAATCGGTGGCGCTCGGGAAGGTGAGCGGGATGATCGACAACGGCGTGCATTCGATCATGCGTGTCGAGTATCCGGCGACCGGCAAAGACGGTCAGCCGACCACCGATGAGCGGTTGATTCCGTTCGTCGGCGTATACGTCAAAACGGTGGATCAGGCGGCGCGTCGCATCGTCGTCGACTGGGAAGCCGATTACTGAAATGAACCAGGTTAACGAGAGCGCGGTGCAGTTCGACGTCGTCACGCTCTTTCCCGAGATGTTCCGCGCACTGACCGACTGGGGGATCACCAGCCGGGCCGTCAAGCAAGGGCGCTTCGGGCTGCGCACCTGGAACCCGCGTGATTTCACGACGGACAACTACCGCACGGTCGACGATCGTCCGTACGGTGGTGGTCCGGGCATGGTGATGCTGGCCAAGCCGCTCGAAGCCGCGATCGATGCCGCGAAAGCGGCGCAGGCGGAGCAAGGCATCGCAAGCACGCGTGTCGTGATGATGTCGCCGCAGGGCGCGCCGCTCACGCACGAGCGTGCGGTGCGGATGGCGCAGGAACCCGGAGTCGTCGTGCTGTGCGGCCGCTATGAAGCGATCGACCAGCGTCTGCTCGATCGTTGCGTCGACGAGGAAATCAGCCTCGGCGATTTCGTCCTGTCCGGCGGAGAATTGCCGGCGATGGCGATGATGGATGCCGTCGTGCGGCTGCTGCCCGGCGTGCTGAACGATTCGCAGTCGGCCGTGCAGGACAGCTTCGTCGACGGGCTGCTCGATTGTCCGCATTACACGCGCCCCGAGGAATACGATGGCGTGCGCGTGCCGGACGTGCTGCTCGGCGGGCATCATGCCGAGATCGAGCGGTGGCGGCGCCAGGAAGCATTGAGGAACACGTTGCGGAAGCGGCCGGACCTGATCGTCCGGGCGCGCCGCGAGAAGTTGCTGAGCCGTGCCGACGAGGCGTGGCTTGCGAACCTCGCACGCGAAGCGAAAGACGCCTCCTGAGGCGGCGTCGCGGGCGGGAATTGGCGGTGCCGTGCATGCGTGTGCGGTGCCTGATGTGAATCCATCCTCTATCGGGGCCAGGCCTGGAAGCAGGCGGGTGCCAACGCCGACACGATGGCATAAGGAGTCAGTAATGAATCTGATCGCAAAACTTGAGCAGGAAGAAATCGAGCGCGCGCTCGCCGGCAAGACGATCCCCGAATTCGCCCCGGGCGACACGGTGATCGTGAACGTGAACGTGGTTGAAGGTAACCGCAAGCGCGTTCAGGCTTACGAAGGCGTCGTGATCGCGATTCGCAACCGTGGCCTGAACTCGAACTTCATCGTCCGCAAGATCTCGTCGGGCGAAGGCGTCGAGCGTACGTTCCAGACGTACTCGCCGCTGCTGGCAAGCATCGTCGTGAAGCGCCGCGGCGATGTGCGTCGTGCGAAGCTGTACTACCTGCGCGAGCGTTCGGGCAAGTCGGCTCGTATCAAGGAAAAGCTGGTGTCGAAGGATCGCGCCGCAGCAGCTTCCCAAGAGTAAGAGCTGTAAGGAAAAAGCACCCACCCGGGTGCTTTTTTCATTCTGGCGCGACAATATGCTCGATACGATACAAACCCGAGAGCCCCATTGAATCGCCGCCCCATCATCGATCCCGAAGTCCTGCCGGTCGAAGGCACCGGCGCCGGCCTGCCGTCCATCGATTCCAGCCTGATGACGCCGTCCGGCCTGCGCGACCGTTTCGCGCGCACGCTCGAATGGAGCGTCGAGCCCGGCGAGGCGAGGCTGCAGGAGGGCGTCGATCCACGCAGCGCGGCCGTCCTCGTGCCGCTCGTCGTTCGCGAGTCCGGCCTCACCATGCTGCTGACCCAGCGCGCTGACCACCTGAACGACCACGCCGGACAGATCAGCTTCCCCGGCGGCCGTCGTGAGCCGTTCGATCGCGATGCAACCGCAACCGCGTTGCGCGAGGCGAAGGAAGAGATCGGGCTGGCAGACGAGCGTGTCGAGATCCTCGGCGCGTTGCCCGACTACCTGACCGGCACGGGCTTCTGCGTGACGCCGGTGGTCGGCCTCGTGCATCCGCCGTTCACCGTGCAGGCCGACACGTTCGAGGTGGCCGAGATTTTCGAGGTACCGCTCGCGTTCCTGATGAATCCCGCGAACCATCAGGTCCGTGTATTCCGCTGGGAAGGTGGCGAGCGTCGTTTTTTTGCGATGCCCTATCCGAATGGCGAGCCCGACGGGCATTACTTCATCTGGGGCGCAACTGCCGGCATGTTGCGCAATCTGTACCGCTTCTTGGCCGCCGGCTAGGCGCGCGCGACGGCTGGCGCGCGCGGTCGGCTGCCGGGCGGCCGCACCGGCAGCCATCCGGTGCTTACGCTGTGCTATCGTTATGCAAAAAATGACATAACTCCGAAGACGGCGCCACGCATGACTTTCTTTTCGGTTCTCCTCGCCCTCATCATCGAACAGGTCCGCGCGTTGTCGCCGAGCAATCCGGTGTTCGCGCTGTTCCAGTTTCATGCGGAAACCGTCGCGCATGGTCTCGACGC
Source organism: Burkholderia sp. Ac-20344 (assembly GCF_017104975.1). Taxonomy (NCBI): domain Bacteria; kingdom Pseudomonadati; phylum Pseudomonadota; class Betaproteobacteria; order Burkholderiales; family Burkholderiaceae; genus Burkholderia; species Burkholderia sp. Ac-20344. Next base: position 50,050 of record NZ_JAAGPP010000009.1, on the reverse strand, counting down.
CGGCAAGCAGAAGCACGGCATCCTCGCATGGCTCGCGGTCGTGCTGCCGTGGGTGCTGATCGTCGCGCTGATCTATTTCCTGCTGTACAAGGTGAGCTTCGTGCTCGCATTCATCTGGAACGTCGTCGTCGTGTATTTCACGCTCGGCTTCCGCCAGTTCAGCCACTACTTCACCGATATCCACCTCGCGCTCAACAACGACGATGTGCCGCGTGCGCGCGAAATCCTGCACGAGTGGACGGGCATCGACACGGTCGACATGCCGGTCGGCGAAATCGTCCGCCATACGCTGATTCATGCAGTCGTTGCATCGCATCGCCACGTGTTCGGTGTGTTCTTCTGGTATGTGCTGCCGGTCGGCCCGGCCGGTGCCGTGCTGTACCGGATTTCCGAATACCTCGCGCGCAGCTGGTCGACGCCCGGTGACGACCGCACGGCGGCCTTCTCGACGTTCGCGCAACGCGCGTTCTTCGTGATCGACTGGATTCCCGCAAGATTGACCGCGCTTGGCTTCGCGATCGTCGGCAATTTCGAGGACGCGATCTACGCGTGGCGCAACCACGCGCGCCAATGGCCCGATCCGAACGATGGTGTCCTGCTGGCAGCCGGTAGCGGAGCGCTCGGCGCACGCCTCGCGGGGCCGCTCGCGGAGCCGTCGAGTCTCGATGCGCTGGCGGTCGGCGACAGCGGTCCGCTGACGGTCGGTGATGATTGCACGCCGCGTACGCTGCAATCCGCGGTTGGCCTCGTCTGGCGCGCGGTGATCCTGTGGATGATTCTGCTGTTGATGCTGACGCTCGCCGTCTGGGTGTCGTGACGGGGCAGTGCCTTACCCGATGAAAGGCAAAAGGCCGGCTTGATGCCGGCCTTTTTGCTGTGGGTTAGTCGTCGAGTGGGTCGCGTACGGCGCCGCATTGCCAGCACGCGGTGAATTGGGCTTCGAGCGCCTCGCCGCACTGCCGGCAGCGCCACGGCGCGGCGCCGGCCGACGGGCCGTGCGATGCGGCATCGAGGAGCCGGCGCGCGAGCGCGTCGTCGCGTTCGTCGTCGAGCCACAACTCGGGCGTGCACGCGTCGGCGGGCAGGCCGCCGAGCGCGCCGGTCGCGTAGCAGTTATGCAGCTCGCAACCGATGCCGGCCACCTGAAGCACGTTGGCCCAATGCTGCGCGGTCGCGAGATTGGGGGCCTTGAAACGCATCGCGACTCCTGTCGGTGAAGGCCGGCCCGCATGGCACCGGCTTGCCGCCGCGCGCGTGCCGCGCGATCAGCGGACGATCTGGCTCGCCTCGTGCACGAGCTGCGCGTACAGCGCGTGCCGCGACGGGGCGATGCGGCCGTCGGCGACCGCTTTGAGAATCGCGCAGCCGGGTTCGTGCAGATGATGACAATTATAGAAACGGCAGTCGGCGAGCAGTGGCCGGAACTCCGGAAATGCGCGCTCGAGACGGCCCTCCGTCAGGTGGTAGAGGCCGAATTCCTGGAAGCCGGGCGAATCGATCAGCGCGCCGCCGCCTTCCAGCGGGTAGAGGCGCGTGAAGGTCGTCGTGTGGCGGCCGCTGTTGAGCGCGGCCGAGATCTCGCGCGTGGCGGCTTCGGCATCGGGAACGAGCAGGTTCACGAGCGTCGACTTGCCCATCCCGGACTGGCCGAGCAGGATCGTCGAATGCCCGGCGAGGTGCGGCATCAGTTGCGCACGCGCGTCGTCGGGCGAGCCCTTCACCGATAGCTCGAGTACGTCGTAACCCAACGCGCGGTACGGCGCGAGGCGCTCGCGCGCGACCGGCAGCGCGGCCTCGACGTCGATCTTGTTCAGCACGACGAGCGGCTTCAGCTCGTTCGCCTCGGCGGCGATCAGCGCGCGGCCGAGCAGGTCCTCGCTGAAGTAGGGCTCGGTCGCGAGCACGATCAGCAACTGGTCGAGGTTGGCCGCGAACAGCTTCGACTTGAACTGGTCGGAACGGTACAGCAGGTTGCGCCGTTCGCCGATCTCGACGATGACGCCCTGGTCGGCCGATGCGAGTTCGTATGCGACACGGTCGCCGACGGCGATATCGCTCTTCTTGCCGCGTGGGAAGCACTGCAGCATCGGGCCGCCATCGTCGGGCGCGACGATGTAGTGGCGCCCGTGCGCCGCGATCACGCGGCCTTCGACCCGTTGCGCGCCCGATGCGCGCGGGGCCGGCTTGCGGGAGGTCGGCCGGCTCATGCGTGCTGCATCAGGCGGTCGATCCGCTGCGACGCGGGCGGATGCGAGTAGTAGAAGGCCGTGTAGACAGGGTCGGGCGTCAGCGTCGACGCGTTGTCCTCATAGAGCTTCACGAGCGCGCTGACGAGATCCTGCGCGTCGGTCTGGCTGGCCGCGAATGCGTCGGCCTCGAATTCGTGCTTGCGCGACGTGAGGCTGCTGAACGGCGTCGCGAAGAACAGGAACACGGGAATCGCGAGGAAGAACAGCACGAGCGCGGCGCCCGCGTTGCTCGTGTCGAGCGACGGCGTGACGCCGAGCCCCGTGTAGAACCACGTGCGTTGCGCCAGCCAGCCGAGCAGTGCGAGCAGCACGAGGCTCAGCACGAACGACACGAGCATCCGCTTCATCACGTGGCGGCGCTTGAAGTGGCCGAGCTCGTGCGCGAGCACGGCCTCGATTTCCTGGCCGGACAGGCGCGCGAGCAGCGTGTCGAAGAACACGATCCGCTTCGACGCGCCGAAGCCCGTGAAGTACGCGTTGCCGTGCGCGGAGCGGCGGCTGCCGTCCATCACGAACAGCCCCTTCGCCGCAAAGCCGCAGCGCTTCATCAGCGACTCGATGCGCGCGCGCAGCGCGTCGTCCTTCAGCGGCTCGAACTTGTTGAAGATCGGTGCGATGAAGGTCGGGTAGATCAGCAGCACGAGCATCTGGAACGCGACCCAGACGATCCAGGTCCACAGCCACCACAGGCTGCCGGCCTGGTTCATCAGCCACAGCACGACGAACAGCAGCGGCAGGCCGAGCGCGGCGCCGAGCAGCGAGTTTTTCAGCATGTCGGTGAAAAACAGGCGCTTCGTCATCCGGTTGAAGCCGAAACGCTGTTCGATCCCGAACTGGCGGTAATACTCGAACGGGACGTCGATCACGCTCGTGATCACGAGTACGGCGGCGACGAGCGCGACCTGCTGCCCGTAGCCGCGACCGAGCCAGCCGGTGAGCAGCGTGTCGAGTGCGCCGACGCCGCCGAGCAGCGTAAGGCCGACCAGCACGGCCGCGCTGACGACGATCTCGAGCATCGTCAGCCGGGTGCGCTCGACCGTGTAGTCGGCCGCGCGCTGGTGGGCGGTCAGCGGGATGGTCGCGCTGAACTGCGCGGGGACGCCGTTGCGGTGCGCGGCGACGAAGCGGATCTGCCGCGACGCGAGCCACAGCTTGGTGACGACCATCGCGAGCACGGCGAGCGCGAACAGCAGGGTGAACGAAAAGGGTGACATCGAAGGCGCCAAAGGGTTCTATGCGAGAATTATATGTTCTTGCGGACCGGGCCCGCTGATGCGATGCCGGCCGCCCGGGCGGCGCCGCATCGGCGAGCCCGGTCCGCCATTTTCCAGGATGACTCATGACCGATACCGCCGCTTCCGCCAGCCAGCCCGCGCTCGTGCGCAACGAGTTGAACCTCGTCTGGCTCGACATGGAGATGACGGGCCTCGACCCGGATAACGACCGCATCATCGAGATCGCGGTCGTCGTGACCAATTCCACGCTCGACATCGCCGTCGAAGGCCCCGTGTTCGCGATCCACCAGAGCGACGAAACGCTCGCGAAGATGGACGACTGGAACAAGTCGACGCACGGCCGCTCGGGCCTGATTGACCGCGTGCGCGCGTCGACCGTGACCGAGGCGGAAGCCGCCGAGCAACTGCAGGCATTCCTCGCGCAGTACGTGTCGCCCGGCAAGTCGCCGATGTGCGGCAACTCGATCTGCCAGGACCGCCGCTTCATGGCGCGCTGGATGCCGGAATTCGAGCGGTTCTTCCACTACCGCAACCTCGACGTCAGCACGCTCAAGGAGCTGTGCCGCCGCTGGCAACCCGCGATCTACAAGGGCTTCCAGAAGCGCGCGATGCACACGGCGCTCGCGGACATCCACGAGTCGATCGACGAGCTGAAGTACTACCGCGAGCATTTCCTGATTCCGGCTGCGTCGGCTTCGGCAGGCGAATCCGCGCCGGCCGCCTGAGCGGGCCGGCACGCGCTCAGCGCTGGGTAAAGGCTCAGCGCCGCGCGCTCTTCGGCCGGAACGCCGCGACCACCGCGGCGTCGGTCTCGATGTACGGGCCGCCGATCAGGTCGATGCAGTAGGGCACCGCAGCGAAGATGCCGGGCACGGTCGACTTGCCGTCGGCATCGCGCAGCCCTTCGAGCGTTTCCCGGATCGACTTCGGCTGGCCGGGCAGGTTGATGATCAGCGCCGCATGGTCGGCCGTCTCGCGGATCACCGCGACCTGCCGCGACAGGATCGCGGTCGGCACGAAATTCAGGCTGATCTGCCGCATCTGTTCGCCGAATCCCGGCATTTCCTTCGTCGCCACGGCCAGCGTGGCCTCGGGCGTCACGTCGCGGCGCGCGGGGCCCGTGCCGCCGGTCGTCAGCACGAGGTCGCAACCTGCGACGTCGACGAGCTCGGCGAGCGTGGCGGAGATCGTGGGCGCATCGTCCTGGATCAGGCGCGTTTCGGCGCGCCACGGCGACGTCAGCGTGCCGGCGAGCCACTCCTGCAGCGCCGGAATGCCCTTGTCTTCGTAGACGCCCGTGCTCGCGCGATCGCTGATCGACACGAGACCGACGACGAGCTCGTCCGGGTGATTACGCTTCGTCGTCGTCATGGTCGTCTCCGGCGTCGTCCGCCGCTTCGTCGTCCGCAGCGGACGCGCCGCCAGCAGCCTTGATCCACTGGAACAGCTCGCGGAAATAGCGCGGCGGCTTGCCTTGCTGCGCTTCCTTGCGTGCGTTGCGGATCAGCGTGCGGCCCTCCTGGATATCGGCTTCCGGGTGCTGGCGCAGGAATTCGGTCAGTGCGTCGTCGCTCGCGAGCAACTGGTCGCGCGTGCGTTCGATCCAGTGCAGGCGGGCCGTCGCGGCCTTGTTCACGCCGCGCTGCGCGTCGAGCGCGGTGCGCAGCGCAGCCGTCTCGTCGTCGGTCAGCGAGCGCATCACGCGGCCGACGTACTGGAGCTGGCGGCGCTTGCCTTCGTGATCGGTGATCCGGCGCGCCTCGCGCACGGCGTCCGCGAGACTTTCGGGCATCGGCATGCGTTTCAGCGCGTCTTTCGGCAGATCGACGAGCGCCTGACCGAGCACCTGGAGCTCGTGCATCTCGCGCTTTAGCTGGGATTTGCTGGGGCGATCGTAGCCATTGTCGTCGTCTTCGACGGCATGCTCGATCGGCTGGATTCGGGTTTTGCGTGTCATGGACGGCATTGTATCGCGCCGCGGACACCCCAAGCTTGTCGGTGTCCGGCCCCGGACCTTGCTATGATCGCGGGATACGCAACATTTTGACCATGCGGGCGCCCGCCCGCCACCGGATATCAAGACGATGGCAGCCAATCTCGACGTACAAGCGCGCTATTTCCCGCACACGCAGGACCAGCTCAAAGAAATCGCCTCGGACATCCTTCGCCATGCGAAGGCGCTCGGCGCGACGGACGCCGCGACCGAAATCTCCGAGGGCGACGGCCTGTCGGTGTCGGTGCGCCGCGGCGAAGTCGAAACGATCGAGCACAATCGCGACAAGATGGTCGGCGTGACCGTGTTCATCGGCAAGAAGCGCGGCAACGCGAGCACGTCGGATTTCTCGCCGGGCGCGATCAAGGATACCGTCGCCGCCGCGTACAACATCGCGCGCTTCACGGCCGAAGACGAGGCGGCCGGCCTGGCCGAAGCCGAGTTGCTCGAAACCGATCCGCGCGACCTCGACCTCTACCACCCGTGGGCGCTGACGGCCGACGAGGCCGTCGAGCTCGCCCGCCGCGCGGAAGACGCCGCATTCGCGGTCAGCCCGCAGATCCGCAATTCGGAAGGCGCGAGCGTGTCGGCCCAGCATTCGCAGTTCGTGCTCGCGACGTCGCGCGGCTTCCTGTCCGGCTACCCGTACTCGCGCCACTACATCGCCTGCGCGCCGATCGCGGGTAGCGGCCGCCACATGCAGCGCGACGACTGGTATTCGTCGAAGCGCAGCGCGATCGATCTCGCGGCGCCCGAAGCGGTGGGCCGCTACGCGGCCGAGCGTGCGCTTGCGCGGATGGGCGCGCGCCGCCTCGATACCCGCAAGGTGCCCGTGCTATTCGAGGCGCCGCTCGCAGCCGGCCTGCTCGGCGCGTTCGTGCAGGCGGTAAGCGGCGGCGCGCTGTACCGCAAGACGTCGTTCCTGGTCGACAGCCTCGGCAAGCCGGTGTTCGCGCCGCACGTTCAGGTCGTCGAGGATCCGCACGTGCTGCGCGCGATGGGCAGCGCACCGTTCGACGAGGAAGGCGTGCGCACGCGTGCGCGCAGCGTCGTCAAGGATGGCGTGGTCGAAGGCTACTTCCTGTCGACCTATTCGGCGCGCAAGCTCGGCACGCAGACCACCGGCAACGCGGGCGGCTCGCACAACCTCGCGCTGCGCAGCTCGAACACGCAGCCGGGCGACGATTTCGACGCAATGCTGAAGAAGCTCGGCACCGGCCTGTTGCTGACCGAGCTGATGGGGCAGGGCGTGAACTACGTGACGGGCGACTATTCGCGCGGCGCGGCGGGCTTCTGGGTCGAGAACGGCGTGATCCAGTATCCGGTCGAGGAAATCACCGTCGCGAGCACGCTGCAGGAAATGTTCCGGCATATCGTCGCGATCGGCGCCGATTCGATCGTGCGCGGCACGAAGGAAACGGGCTCGGTGCTGATCGAGCAGATGACGATCGCCGGGCAGTAAGCGGCGCGCGGCATCGGCCGCCATCAAACGAAAAAGCCCGACCGGCGCGCGCCGATCGGGCTTTTTTCATTGCGCGCGCCGCGTCAGCCGCGCTTGCGCTCGTAGACGACGAACGCATAGCCGAACGTGTTCGGCGCGGCCGCCTGGTGCGCATCGCGCGACACTTCCCGCCACTGCGCGGCGTCGGGCGCCGGAAACGATGCGTCACCGTCGAAGTCGGCATCGATCTCGGTGACGATCAGCTTGTCGGCAAGTACGAGACCTTCCGCGTAGAGTTGCGCGCCGCCGATCAGGAACGCCTCGGGCACCCCGTCGCGCGCGGCGAGCGCCAGCGCGTCGGCGAGCGACGTGACCGTGTCGCAGCCGTCGAAGCGGCGCGCTGCGTCGCGCGTGACGACGATATTGCGGCGGCCCGGCAGCGGCCGGCCGATCGACTCGTGGGTCTTGCGGCCCATCACGATCGGTGCGCCCATTGTCGTGCGCTTGAAGAAGGCGAGATCCTCGGGAAGTTTCCAGGGCAACTGGTTGTCGCGGCCGATGATGCCGTTGCGGGCACGCGCGACGATCAGGGTCAACGTCGTCATGAAGGTCGGGGGAGAGGAAAACCGGAATGGCGCCGATTCTACCGGAACGGCGGCGCGTGCCGGTTCCGGGTGCGCGCATCCGCCTTCCTGCACTGCGCGCCGCGACGCTTCAGGCAATGCGTCGCGGCGACGGAATGAATAAAAAGAGTGCCCGCCGGGGGACGGAGCACAAAACCGTTTCGTGTTGCGGGATCGCCGATACCGGCATCCGATCGATGCTGTCCGGTCCGCTCAAATCAATATGTGATCCTTATCAAATGAATCGACGGATGCTTATTGGTGGGTACTGCCTTGCGTGGTACCTTCCATCGCGTGCTGCACGTCGCCCGGCTGCGGTACCGGGACCGGCATCGGCAACAGGGGCGGTGACGGGATCTCGTCCCACAGCGTCACCGAAGTGCGGCCGGCAGGCAGGGGGTGCGGTGACGACACGGTCACGATGCCGAACCCGTTGCCGTGCTGCATGCTCGGCGCGTTTGCGGCTAGCAGCATGGCGCGATCCGGATTCGTGCTTTCGTCTGCGCGTACGGGCGTGGGCGGGCCGGCGGCCGCGACCGCAATGGTCATCGGCACGAAAGAAAGTAACAGATGTTTTCGCATGGTCGCTGTCTCCGACGGTTTCCATATTCAGCGAAATGCATGCCATCGCGCCGGGACCGTTGTCGATACTGCGATTCGTGCGCAAGCGTTGCGAATTGTGCCGGAAAACGGCTGAAAATGTTTCAGGCTTGAAACGAGGGGGCTCGGGAATACTGCGGATTCAACCGATTCGCTTCAAGGATGAAAATCGTCGCATGTGTGGATGACAGAACGCATCGCTGCGCGGTTGCTATGTGCAGACGATTGATATTCATCGACCTCCTGAGCGATTCGGCCGTATCGCCCACCGCGCTGAAATCGGATTGTCGTATTCAGTGCCTACAACCAAGCTGTCTTATCAAAAAAATAAACAGACGCGAGATAAGCGCCATCATGCGAGGCATTGTCGTCGCCGCGCATCGGCATGGCGAATCGAGCCGCCTTCGGCTGACCCGATTCGATCCTTTTCGCACGTGACCTGGCGTGCACGGCAATCGTTAGACGGTTGATGAACGGGGTGAGCATATGGGAGCCGATCTGCGGCACGTGATCTACTATTCGCGCGAACCGAACGACGCGTTGCGCAGCCATTTCGACGAATGCGGCTGGCGTGTCGATCTCGCTGAGACCGTGCGAGACGTACGGCGCGTCGTGCAGCATGGTGTCGCGACGGCCGGGCTGCTCGATTTTTCGCCGGGCTTCAGGCCCTCGGATCTGCGCGAACTCGAATCCTGTCTGAGCATTCAGCACATCGGCTGGATCGCGGCGACGCGCCGCGGCCAGTTGCAGGACGCCACGCTGCGCCATCTCATTCGCGACTACTGTTTCGACTACGTGACGATGCCGTACGAGACGTCGCGGATCGTCGAGACCGTTGGTCATGCGCACGGCATGGTTGCGCTGACCGAACCCGTTGCGCCGCCGGTCGGCGCCGGACGCAGCGAAGGCGAAATGGTCGGGACCTGCGATGCGATGCTCGGGCTCTTCAGGACGATTCGCCGCGTCGCGGCCACCGACGCGCCGGTGTTCATTTCCGGCGAATCGGGCACGGGCAAGGAACTGACGGCGGTCGCGATTCACGAGCGGTCGTCGCGCGCGCAGGCGCCGTTCATCGCGATCAATTGCGGTGCGATTCCGTCGACACTGCTGCAGGCCGAACTGTTCGGCTATGAGCGTGGCGCGTTCACCGGCGCGAACCAGCGCAAGATCGGGCGCGTCGAGGCTGCCAACAGCGGCACGCTGTTTCTCGACGAGATCGGCGACTTGCCGCTCGAAAGCCAGGCAAGCCTGCTGCGCTTCCTGCAGGAAGGCAAGATCGAGCGATTGGGTGCCCATGTGTCGGTGCCCGTCGACGTGCGCGTGATCTGCGCGACGCACGTGGACATGGAAGCGGCGCTGCGCGAAGGGCGGTTTCGCGAGGACCTGTTCCATCGCCTGTGCGTGCTGAAGATCGAGGAGCCGCCGCTGCGCGCGCGCGGCAAGGACATCGAGGTGCTCGCGCGCCACATGCTCGAGCGATTCAAGGGCGATGCGCATCGTCGCCTGCGCGGCTTTTCCCCTGACGCGGTCGCGTCGCTGTACGGCTATTCGTGGCCGGGCAACGTGCGCGAGCTGATCAATCGCGTGCGCCGCGCGATCGTCATGTCGGAGGGCCGGATGATCACCGCGGCCGATCTCGAGCTGAGCGACTTTGCGACGCTCGCGCCCGTGTCGCTGCTGGAGGCGCGCGAGGCGGCCGAACGGCAGGCGATCGAGCAGGCGCTGTTGCGCCATCGCGGCCGCTTCGCGGATGCCGCGCGCGAACTCGGCGTGTCACGCGTGACGCTCTACCGGCTGATGTGCGCGCACGGCATGCGAGATCGTGGCGACCCGCTGGCAGGGTTTTCGGCGCAGTTGCCGGAGCTTCCACGTCACGCTTGCTAAAATTGGCGGGTACGGCCGCCCTCGCGGCCGAAGGAACCCGCATGAAACAGTATCTCGATCTCGTTCGTACCATTCTCGATACCGGTACTTGGCAGGAGAACCGCACGGGGATCCGCACCATCAGCATGCCGGGCGCGATGCTGCGCTTCGATCTGCAGCAAGGCTTCCCGGCCGTGACGACCAAGAAGCTCGCGTTCAAGTCCGCGATCGGCGAACTGGTCGGCTTCCTGCGTGCGTCGCGCAGCGCGGCCGATTTCCGCGCGCTCGGCTGCAAGGTGTGGGACGCGAACGCGAACGAGAACGCGCAGTGGCTCGCGAACCCGTATCGCCAGGGCGTCGACGATCTCGGCGACGTGTATGGTGTGCAATGGCGCCAGTGGCCGGGCTACAAGGTACTCGACGCGGGTGCCGACGCACAGATCGCCGATGCGACGCGCCGCGGCTTCCGGATCGTCACGCGTTTCGACGAAGAAGGCGCGCCGAAGGTACTGCTGTACAAGGCGATCGACCAGTTGCGTCAGTGCCTGGACACGATCATGGAGAACCCGTCCGATCGCCGCATCCTGTTTCACGCGTGGAATCCGGCCGTGCTCGACCAGATCGCGCTGCCCGCATGTCATCTGCTGTACCAGTTCCTGCCGAATGCGACGAAGCGCGAAATTTCGCTGTGCCTGTACATCCGCAGCAACGACGTCGGGCTCGGCACGCCGTTCAACCTGACGGAAGGAGCTGCGCTGCTGTCGCTCGTCGGCCGGCTGACGGGCTACACGCCGCGCTGGTTCACGTACTTCATCGGCGACGCGCACATCTACGAGAACCAGCTCGACATGCTGCAGCGCCAGCTCACGCGCGAGCCGTACGAAAGCCCGCGGCTCGAGATTGCCGAGCGTGTGCCGGAATACGCGAAGACGGGTGTCTACGTGCCCGAGTGGCTGGAGCAGATCGAGCCGTCCGATTTCTCGCTCGTCGGCTACCGCCACCATGAGCCGCTGACCGCACCGATGGCAGTCTGATCGCGCGGCCCGGGCCGCGCGAATGCATCATCCGCGCCCCGCAGATAAAAGGCCCGACCGGCTGATACCGGTCGGGCCTTTTGTTTCACGCTTGCGGAGCTTACTGGCGATGCCGCTCTTCGTGACCGCCTTGCGGCGGCGGGTTGTTCGGGTGCGGCGCCTCGACGTGCGGCGCCGGTTGCGGCCGCGGTTCCATGCGCGGTGCGGGCATCGACGGGCGCGGCTCCATCCGTGGCGCCGGTTGCGGTCTCTGCTCCATGCGAGGCGCGGGTTGTGGCCGCGGCTCCATGCGCGGCGCCGGCGGTTGCGGGCGCGGCACGTCATGCACGGCCGGGGCTGGCGGACGGTACTCGTTCACACGCGGCGGGGCGACTTCGCGATGCGGTGCCGGTTGCGCGAATTCGGGGCGCGGTTGCGGCGCAGGTGCCGCCCGTTCCGGTTGTGGTTGTCCATGCTGGGCCGGCGTCGGGAAATCGGGGCGCGGACGCGGCTGCGAAATCTGCGCCGTATTGTCGAGCCGCGGTTGCGGCCGTGCGCGCGGCGCTTCGTTCCGGCTGCCGGGCTGCGCGCCCTGCGGAGTCGGCACGCCCTCCGGATGCGGCAGGGCTGCGCTGCGCACGGGCGGCAGCGCATTCTGTCCCGCCGCGTGCAGCGCGGTCGGCGGAGCAGGGCGCTGTCTTTCCATCGGTGCGTGCGGCTGCATCCATGCGGGCGACGGCGCCTCGGCTGCGCGCGCATTGCCGATACTGGATGGATTGTGGTTTGCTACCGGCGGATGGGGGACGCCGTTGCCGGGCCCGAATGCCTGATGCGGCATCGGGGTGGCGGCTGCCTGCGGCATGCCGCCGTTGGCGAAACGCGGGGCGTTGGGGTTCTCGCCGTTCGCGGGCCGCGCGACGTTCGGCATGCCCGGCATCGGTGTTCCCGTCCGCCCGGCCTGCGCGGCGGCCGGCTGGCTTTCGCGAGGCGCCCGAGCTGGCTGCACGACGGGGCCGTGCGGGTTCACGAGCTGCACGTTGTGCATCGCCCACGCGCCGCTGCCCGGCTTGCCCGGTACGCGAACCGGACGAGCCGTGTAGTCGGCCGGCACGTTCGTCTTCACGACAGGCGCGCCGGCACCCGGCACGCGCCCGCCTTGCTGCGCGAGATGGGCCGCAGCCTGGTCGCGATACGCGGCCGGCACGGCAGGATTGCGCGTCGCGACGTACGGGTGCTGGGCGATCGCCGACGGCGGACGGTAGGTCGCATTGCGCAGCCCGCCCGTGAAGCTCTGGCGCACCGGCGCAATGCCCGGCGTACCCGGCGTGACGTGCGCGTTGCGCCATTGCTGCGGGTCGACGTGCTGCGAGAAGTGGGCGACAGGCTGGCCGTGCACGAACGCGGAGGCCGGTACGGCCGTAATCGCGTGCGGCGCGCGGAAGTTGACGTACGTCTTGTTGATGTTGGTGATATTGGTGATGTTCGTCACGTTCACGGTCTTGTTCACGTTGACGTTGTTCACCACGATGTTGCGGTTCACGCGGTCGTAGTAGTGCGGGCTCCAGCCGCCCCAGCCTGGATGCCACGGTTCGCCCGGGCCGAGCGCGAACCACGCGCAGCCGGCCGCGGCGACACCGCCCACCGTGAGCGCGACGCTCCAGTCGGGACCGCCGCCACCGCCCACGAACGCGACGAGTGCCGGCGCATAGGCTGGCGGCTGGCTGACGACCAGCGGGCCCGGTACCCAGGCCCAGCTATCGTCCACGTATGCCCAGCGGCCGTAGTGATACGGCGCGAAACCCCACGGCGCGTCGTCGACCCACGTCCAGCCCCACGGTGCCTGCCAGATCCAGTGGCCGTCGTGATACGGCGCCCAGTCGGCCGGCGTGTCGTTCGGCACCCATACCTGACCGTAATTCGGGGTTTCGCGCCACGTGCCGTTCGCGTCGAGATCCTGGTAGCCGGGAATGTTGCGGGACACATAGCGGGCCGACACCGAGCGTTCCTCGGCCGCGTCGCGGCTGGCGGCCCACTGGTCGAGTGAATCGGGGCCCGGGGCGGCCGATTGCTGCGCGACCTGCAGGTCGGTGCCCGTGAACACGACCTGCTGCCCGGGCGACAGCGGGTACTGGCCGTTACTGCCGTAGACGGTCGCACTGCCGCTGCGCACCGTGACCGTCGTGCTCGCGCCGTCCGGTGCGACGTCGACGCGATAGTCGCCGGGGCCCGTGATGCCGAGCGCGAGGTTAGGCGTGTCGATTTCGTACGTTCCGCCGGGCGGTAGATCGCGCACGTGCGTCGATACGGTGCCGAGACCCACTTTCAGCTGGGTCGTCGTGTCGTCGAGGTTCAGCACCGACAGGCTCGTCGACTGGCCGAGCCGTACCGCGGTCGAGCCGACGTGGAGTTCCGAGCGCGCGCCGGCATCGTTCCAGAGCTGGTCGCCGGTCGTCAGCGGCCGGTTCACGGCGGCATACGACCACGTATCGGTGCCGGCCGGCTCGGTCGTCACGGCGCCCGACAGGTAATTCAGCCGTGCGACACGGCTGGGCGGATCGCCGCCGGGTTGCCGCGCCGCGGCCGCATAGGGAGGGGCGCCGGCCGATTGGGCGAATGCGGGGGGCAGTGCCGCAAGCGCGACGAACGCGAGCAGCGTGCAGCGGGCGGTTCGCTTGAGCGTGAACAGGGGGGCCATGGTGAGCGTCTTCGTCATTATCGCGGCGCGTCGATTCGTGCCGTTGAGTTCACAATATCCGCTCGGCCTGTTTCAATGCTCGGTGTTTTGTAAGTCGGATGGCACGCGATGTAACAAAACCTGTCGATCGCGCGCCGTTGTCGTGCAGACGCAATGCAGGCGTCAAGCGGACGTAAGCCACCCGTCGAAAACCTGCTGTCCGGGCACGGTCACGCGCAGCACGCGCGGCCGTGCGGAGCGCTCGATCCACCCATGCGCGCAGAAGCGCTCGAGCAGCGCCGCACCGAGTGCGCCGCCGAGATGCGAGCGCCGCTCGCTCCAGTCGAGGCAGCCGCACGCGAAGCGGCGCCGGCGCGTGCGCTGCTGCGCGACGTCGATGCCCCATTGCGCGAGCGCCTGGGTGCCGAGTTCGGTGGTCTCGATCGCATCGCCGTCGGCAAGCAGCCAGCCGCGCGCAGTGAGCCCGTCGAAGATGCGCACCGCGAGTTCACCGGCCATGTGGTCGTAGCAGGTGCGCGCATAGCGCAATTCGGCCGGGACCGCGCGGGACGGTGACGGAACCGGTCGATGCGGCGCGGCCGCGCGGGCGACGTTCGCGAGCGCCTCGAGCGATGCCGCGATGTCGGCCGATGCGATCCGGTAGTAGCGATGCCGGCCGCGCACGTCGAGCGCGAGCAGGCCGCCTTCGGTCAAGCGTGCGAGGTGGGCGCTTGCGGCGGAGGGCGACAGCCCCGCGATCATCGTGAGTTCGCCTGCCGGTCGTGCGCTGCCGTCCATCAGCACCCACAGCATCGCGGCGCGCCCGGGGTCGGCGATCAGTGAACCGATGCGGCTCAGGCCCGGAAAGTGGTGGTCGTCTTGATCGGTCATCGTCGTGTCTCGTCAGGCGGGATGATCTTCAGTGTAGTGGGGGCGCGCATTCGATGTTTCGCTTTTGGCTGAAATGTCGGATGCAGTGGCGCAGGCGTCGTCGGTGCGGCGAACCGGGCTGCGGCCGCTGGCGGCGCGCGCGTAGAATGGCCGAAAGCGGCCGCAGCGGGCTGCCGCACGTGACACGATGCAGCGATGAAGACGATTTTCTGTTTGCTGGCGGCCGCGCTCGTCTGCGCGGCTTGTGCGCAGGGCGGTGCGGGCGCGACCGGCGAGCGCGGCGGCAGTCTCGAGATGTACGGAACGATCGATCAGGGCATCACGGTGCGCCGCTGATCGGCGCCGGCCGCGTGCGCGTTGGGCACGGCCCCGGCAGCCGCGCCACGCGGGGCGGCCCGCGACGCATTGCCGCAGTGCAACGTATAATGGCCCGATTACAGCGCCCCTGCCGCCTGGAGCCAACAAGATGTCCCAACCGTCCCCCGTACCGGCCGCCCTCGACCGCACCGAAACCGTATTCCGCTTCCTCGCCGAGCCGTCGTCCGTGAACTTCGGCGGCAAGGTGCATGGCGGCGCGCTGATGAAGTGGATCGACGAGGTCGCGTATGCGTGCGCGGCCGTCTGGTCGAGCCGCTATTGCGTGACGGTTAGCGTCGGCAACATCCGTTTCCAGCGTCCGATCCTGGTCGGCAATCTGGTCGAGCTGAAGGCGCGCGTCGTTGCGACGGGCCGCACCAGCATGCACATCCATGTGTCCGTGCATGCCGGCGATCCGAAGGGCGGCGTGCTGCGCCAGACGACCGATTGCCTCGTCGTGTTCGTCGCGGTCGACGAGAACGGCAACCCGGTACCGGTGCCGCCGTTCGTGCCCGAGACCGACGAGCAGAAGGTGCTCGCGAAATATGCGGCCGACGTGCGGGCGGCGCTCGACAAGATCGTCGAGATGAAACCGGAAGAAGTCGCGAAAGGCGCGGTCTGACCGCCACGGGCGCCGCGCATCGCGCCGCGCCCGTTTTCCTGCCGTTACTGCGACCCGATCATCTGCTCGGGTCGCACCCACGCATCGAATTCCGCCTCGGTCAGGTAGCCGAGCGCGAGCGCGGCCGCCTTCAGCGTCGTGCCTTCCTTGTGCGCCTTCTTGGCGATCTGCGCCGACTTGTCGTAGCCGATGTGCGGATTGAGCGCCGTCACGAGCATCAGCGATTCGTTCAGCAGCAGGTCGATCCGCGAGCGGTTCGGCTCGATGCCCGCCGCGCAGTGGTCGTTGAAGCTCTGCGCGCCGTCGGCGAGCAGCCGCACCGACTGCAGCACGTTGTGCGCGATCATCGGCCGGAATACGTTCAGCTCGAAATTGCCGCTCGCGCCGCCGACGTTGACCGCGACGTCGTTGCCGAACACCTGGCAGCACAGCATCGTCACGGCTTCGGACTGCGTCGGGTTCACCTTGCCCGGCATGATCGAGCTGCCCGGCTCGTTCTCCGGAATCGACAGCTCGCCGAGCCCGCAGCGCGGCCCGCTCGCGAGCCAGCGGATGTCGTTCGCGATCTTCATCAGGCCGGCCGCGACCGTCTTCAGCGCGCCGTGCGCGAACACCAGTGCGTCGGCGGCAGCCATCACCTCGAACTTGCTCGGTGCCGTCACGAACGGCAGCTTCGCGAGCCGGCCGATTTCATCGGCGACCCGCACCGCGAACTCCGGATGCGCGTTCAGCCCCGTGCCGACCGCGGTGCCGCCGAGCGCGAGTTCGTACAGGTGCGGCAGCGCCGATTCGACGTGCCGGATGCCCTGGTCGAGCTGCGCGACATAGCCGGAAAACTCCTGGCCGAGCGTGAGCGGCGTCGCGTCCTGCAGGTGCGTGCGGCCGATCTTCACGATGCCGGCGAATGCCTTCGACTTCGCGTCGAGCGTCGTGCGCAGCGTGCGCAGCGCCGGCAGCAGGTGATTGACGATCGCGTACGCGGCCGCGACGTGCATGGCGGTCGGGAATACGTCGTTCGACGACTGGCCGCGGTTCACGTCGTCGTTCGGATGAACCTTGCGCGCTTCGCCGCGCTCGCCGCCCATCAGTTCGCTCGCACGATTCGCGATCACCTCGTTGAGGTTCATGTTGGTCTGCGTGCCGGAGCCCGTCTGCCACACGGCGAGCGGGAATTCGCGCGGATGCTTGCCGGCGATGATCTCGTCGGCCGCGTCGATGATCGCGCGCGCCTTGTCGTCGGCCAGCACGCCGAGCGACTGGTTCACGGCCGCCGCGGCGCGCTTGACGATCGCGAGCGCGTGGATCAGCTCGGGCGATTGCTTCTCGGTCGAGATCCGGAAGTTCTGCAGCGAGCGCTCGGTCTGTGCGCCCCAGAGCCGGTCGGCCGGCACGGCGATCTCGCCGAACGTATCGCGTTCCATCCGAACTGCTTCGTTCATGATCCACTCCTCCAGAAAAGGGGAAACGCCGCGCGTCGTCGCGCGGCATCAGACGTAATCAGACGTATCGTGAGGCAGTCGCGCCGCTCGCGCGGCGTCTCGAGCTCTTCAGCCGACTAGCATAGCGCCGGCCCGGATTTCGCGTCGTGTCGCGCTCAGTGTCGCGACGCAACGAGCGACGCGCTCTTCAGGTGAAAGCGCCACGCCATCAGCACGGCCACGCTTGCAAGGCCGGCTGCGAGGCCCCACCAGAGGCCCCGGGCACCGAGGCCCACGTGGAACGCGAACCAGTAGCCGGTCGGAAAACCGATGCCCCAGTAGCCGAGGGTCGCTGCGAGCATCGGGATGCGCGTGTCCTTCAGGCCGCGCAGCGCACCCGATCCGACGGTTTGTGCGCCGTCGACGATCTGGAACACCGCGGCGATGCCGAGCAGCGATGCGGCGAGCGACACGGTGGCCGCGTTCGCTGGATCGTCGAGGTTCAGGTACAGGCCGACGATCGCATGCGGCGCGACGACCAGCACGATGCCCGACAGCGTCATGAACGCAATGCCGAGGCCGAGTGCGACGAAGCCCGCATGCCGCGCGGCGACGGGGGCGCCTGCGCCGACCCAGTAACCGACCCGCACGTTGGCGGCCTGGCCGATCGCGAGCGGCACCATGAATGCCACCGACGCGACGTTCAACGCGATCTGGTGTGCGGCCAGCGACGTCGCGCCGAGCACGCCGATGGTCAGGCCGGTTGCGAGGAACAGCGTCGACTCGACCCCGTACGTGATTGCTACCGGCCAGCCGATGCCGATCAGTTCGCCCATCATGGGCAGCTTCGGGCGCGCGGCGGTGACGAAATGACGGAAGCGTTGCCGGCCGTGCAGCAGCCAGATCAGTGCGAGCGCGGTGAGCCAGATCGTGATCGTGGTCGCGACCGCCGAACCGAGGAAGCCGAGGCGCGGCAGCCCGAACGCGCCGTGGATCAGCCCGTAGTTCAGCACGCCGTTGACGCCGACGCCGCCGATCGACACCCACAGCAGCCGCCGCGCCGCGCCGATCGCCGGCAGGAACGCGCGCATCAGCCCGACGCCGATCAGGCTGCCGAGCGCGGCGAAGCGCAGGATGCCCGTGTATTCGCCGACGTGATGCGCGAGCAATGGCGGCTCGTGGAACATCAGCAGGATCGGTTCGGACAGCGACAGCGCGATGATGGCCGGAATCGCGAGCAGCACGGACAACGCGAAGCCGGTCCAGTAGATGTGCGGCACGCGTTCGTCGGCCTTGGCGCCGCGCGCATGCGCGACGCTGACGCTGACCGACGACAGCACGCCTTGCAGCACGGTCACGATGACGAAGAAGAAGTTCGCGCCGAGTCCGCCCGCCGCGAGCGAATCGGGGCCGAGCGAGCCGAGCAGCACCGTGTCGGTGACGCTCATCGCCATCTGCGAGAGCTGTGCGATCGCGAGCGGCGCGGCGAGGCGCGCGGTATCGGCGGCGTGACTGGACAGGGACGGCGGCGCGGCGGCCGTCCGCGTAAGACCGGAGTGCGACATGGAATGGGCGCTCGCGCGGGTGCGGGCCCGCGCTATATGTATTTATTTTGAGAGACGGCTAGCTTACGGCTTTATTCGAACCGTGTCGAACGCGCGCGCCGATGGCCATGTCGCAGGCAGGGGGAACAGATCCCTAGGCTTCGCGCACCGCAATGCGCGTGTCGCCGAGCAGGACGACCTGCCCCGCGCGGATCTTGCAGGTCTTGCGCAGTTCGACCGCGCCGTCGACTTTCACCGCGCCGGACGCGACGATCAGCTTCGCGGTGCCGCCGCTGTCCGCGAGGCCGGTGATCTTGAGAAGGTTGTGCAGCTCGACGTATTCGCCGGTCAGCGTGAAATCCAGGTTGGGCATGACGAAGAAGGTGCGCGACGCGCGGGAGGAATCGCCTCGCATCATACGGCACCGCGGGCCGGCACGCGAGCGCGGCCGGCTCCCGCACGCAGTTGTTAGGGAATGTGAGCCATTCGTCAGCAAATGAAACGGTGGGTAACAGTCTGAGAGATTCGAGAACCGGCCGTGCGGGCCGCGGGTCTTTTGACGTACCTACTGCGTGTTGCGGCGGGGGACGCAACGGACCGCATCGCTGCGGTTCGGGCTCACAACTTCCTGAGGAGAATTGCCATGTCCAAGATTCGTACGATGCTGATCGGTGCCGCGCTGACGGCGTTCGCTACTTCGGCCGCATTTGCCCAGACGGGTACGGCGGTGCAGGGCGCAGCCGGGGCCGGCGTGCAGACGCAGACGCCGGCGGCGGGTGCCGGTGCCGGCATGCAGGGCAGTGCGGGCGCGAACGCGTCGGGCAATGCGGTCGGCGGTGCAACCGATGCGGTCGGCGCGGCAGCCGACGGCGCGAAGGATACGGCGTCGTCGGCCGTCCACTCGGCCAAGAAGCACACGAAGCATGCCGCGAAGTCGGCCAAGAGCCATGTCGGTTCGGCCAAGGCGAAGGCCGGCGAAGCGACCGAAGGCGGCGCATCCGTCGGCGCGGAGGGCGGTGCATCGGCCCAGGGCGCCACGCAGTAAGCGGTGCCCGGCGCCGCGCGACGCTCGTCCCGGACGGCGCGTCGCGACGGCGGCCATCCGACGGCCCGGTTCGCGCAACGCGAACCGGGCCGCTTTCATGCGTTGATGCAGATGGGCGCGCCGTTACGGCCGGCGCTGTCCTTGCCCTTGTCCCTGGCTCTGCGCCGGCCGCGCGGCAGCCGGGGTGAATACGCTGCGCAACCATGCGGCGAGCCGGGCGAAGACGTCGTACGGTTCCTCGACGAAGATCTCCGGCTTCAGCAACCGCAGGTATTCCATGATCTGCTGCGCTTCCTGCTTCTGGAACGAGCCGTGCGCGAGCCCGAGACGCAGCAGCCCGCGCAGTTCGCCGAGCTTGTCGCGCGCGGTGCTGCCGACGCTCATCTCGCACGCGAGCTTGGCTTCGTAGACCCGTTGTCGCAGCGATTCCGCGAGCCGCCACGCAGGCGTCTGCATCAGTTCCTCGAGCGTCTGGATGTCTTGCGCGGCCGCCTTGATCTGCGATGCGAGCGGGTCGATCAGCGACGGGTCGCCCTGCGCTTCGGCGACGATCGCTTTCGCCCAGTCGCGGCAAGCCTTCGCGAGTTCGTCGGGGGTCCATTCGGAGCGCGACGCGAAGCCGAAGCCGAATTCGCCGGCCTGTCGCATCAGGATGGCGACGACGTCCGGAAATTCCTTGTCGAGCGCGCGTTTTGCCCACGCGTACTGGCCGCCCTGCAGCATCCGCTGCACCGCGTGCTCGGTCAGCGGCACCATGTTGTCGAGCAGTTTGGCGCGCAGGAAATCCTCGAACGACGGCGTCGCGAACTGCGGGTCGAGTTTCAGCGACACGCGAACGAATGCGTCGTAGTCCTTGCGCAGGGACTCGAGCGTGTCGTCCTTGAGGGAAAGGGTGATCTGGCCCATGAATCGTCTCGATGGCGGCCCGCGCAAGCCGACGGCCGGCACGGCGCACCGGGGCGGGCGCAGCGTCGACTGACCGGTGCGCGCCGAGGCCGGTGGCGGGTCTTCACTCCCTATATCGGCGTGCCGGGCGGAAACTTGAGCGTGCGTGACCGAGCGGGGGCTCAGTCGGGCAGCCAGTGGGGCAGCGCGACTCCTTGCCAGAAAAAGAACACCGCGAGCCCCGCCGCGATCGTCACGAGCGGGCGGCGCGTTGCGGCCGACACGAGCACGGCCGCCAGCGCGCCGACGAGCTGCGGATTGCGCCAGGTCAGCTCGGCCGTGCCGCCGTGCGGCGAAACGGTCATCGGCACGATGATCGCGGTCAGCACGGTGACGGGCACGAAGCCGAGTGCGGTCCGCACGAGCGGCGGGAAGGTCAGCCGTTCGCCGAACAGGAACAGCGTCGAGCGGATCGCGTACGTGATGGCGGCCATCCCGAGAATCAGCAGCGCGTAGCTCACGAGGCGGCCTCCGTGCGCGAGCCGGCGCGCATGCGTTCGTGCAGCAGCGTGAGCGCAATGCCGATCGCGACGCCGGCGGCGACCGCGCCGAGCAGTCCGAGCTTGTATGGCCAGCCCTGCCAGAAGTACGCCAGCGTGCCGGCCGTCACGGCCGCCGCGAAATAGCGCAGCGTGCCGAGTTGCGGGACGACGATCGCAATGAAGGTGGCCGCCATCGCGAAATCGAGGCCGAGCGACTGCAGGCCCGGGAACGCCGCGTCGAAGCCGATGCCTGCGAGCGTCCAGACCTGCCAGTTCAGGTACATCGCGAGCCCCGAGCCGAAGAAGTAGTGGGGGCCGATCGCACCGGGCGGGAAGTGCCGGTAGTGCGCAAAGGCGACCGCGAACACTTCGTCGGTCATCAGTGCGCCGAGCGTTGCGCGCCAGCGCAGCGGCAGGTGCGCGACATAGGGCGCGAGCGTCGCGCTGTACAGCAGGTGACGCAGGTTCACGATCAGCGTGGTCGCGAGCACGACGACGAAGCTCGCGCTGCCCGCGATCAGGCCGAGCGCGATGAACTGCGCGGAGCCCGCGAACACGGCGAGCGACATCAGCGCGCCATGCCATGCGGCGAGCGGGCCGCCGCCAACGAGCGTGCCGAAAATCACGCCGAACGGGGCGGCGCCGATCATCATCGGGATCGTGTCGCGTGCGCCGTCGAGCCATTCGTTCAATGGGCGGCGAGCAGGTGATGCGGGTGTCGGGTTCAAAGGGTGCTCCTCCATGAACTGGAGGATAGCGGGCAGGGGGTGTACCGGCTTGTATGTTCTTGCGCTCGCGGGATCGGGCCGGCGCTTGCCCGCTTGCCGGTGCCGGCGGAGTTGCGGTGGCGGGCCGGACGCTGCGCGTCAGCTCGCCTGCCAGCGCCCGGGCGGCACGCCGAACATGCGTTTGAAATGCCGGGTGAAGTGGCTTTGGTCGACGAAGCCGCTGGCCGCCGCGACGTCGGCGACGGGCACGCCCGCACGCAGCGGCGCCAGCGCGCGCTGCAGGCGCAACTGGTTGCGCCAGGCATGCGGCGGCATGCCGGTCGTGCGGGTGAACAGGCGCGCCGCGTGGAACGGCGACAGGCCGGCCGCCTGCGCGACTTCGTCGAGCGTCACCGTGCACATGAGATCGGCGGCGAGCCGCTCGCGCATCGCATCGACGCGCGGTTCGTCCGCCGCGAGCGGCGCCGGTCGCGGCAGTGCGTCGGCATGGCGCACGATCAGCGTCGACAACGCATCGAGCATCGCCGTTTCGGCGGCGAGCGGATCGTAGATGCGCGGTGCGTCGCTCACCGGATCATCGGCCGGCCGCCCGTGCGCCTGCGCGGGCAGTGCCCGCTCGCTGCCGGCCTCCATCATCCGGTGCGCCAGCGTGAGCCGGGCGGCAAGATCGGCGTCGCGAATCACGTCGGGCGCAAACCACGGTGCGTCCTGGGGACGGCCGGCAATCGCACTGGTGAGTTCGCGGATGAATTCGACCGGCATGTAGCTGACGCGATAGCACCAACCCTCGTCGGCCGCGCGCGAGCCCGTATGCACTTCGCCGGGATTGATCACGGGCACGGAGCCGGTTTCGGCGACGTGGCCGCTGCCGCGATAGGTGAAGCGTTCCGCGCCTTCGAGAATCACGGGGATCGTGTACGCGTCGTGCCAGTGGGGCGCGAACGTGTGGTCGCGATAGGTGGCCGTGACGAGATCCGCATCCGGCAGCAGCGGCGTGCGCCAGTAGCGTGCGGAGTCGGGAAGACGGGGGGCGGACATGATCGGGCGCGGGAGCGGTCGAACCGACAGTGTATCGCTCGCGCGCCCGGCAGGCGCGGGCTTTACTTGACCGGAATCGTCGTGCCGGCCGGCATCGGCACCGCGGTGACGGCGTTCTTCGGGCTGCCGCTGACGATGCGGTCGCTGTAGGTCAGGTAGACGATCGTGTTGCGCTTGGTGTCGACCACGCGCACGACGTGCAGGGTCTTGAAGATGAACGACATGCGCTCGCTGAACACGTCGGTCTGCTGCTTGAGCGGCTCCTTGAAGCTGATCGGGCCGACCTGCCGGCATGCGATCGACGCTTCGCTCGGATCCTCGGCGACGCCGAGCGTGCCCTTGATTCCGCCGGTGCGGGCGCGCGACACGTAGCAGGTCACGCCGTTCACGACCGGATCGTCATACGCCTCGACGACCACGCGATCGGAGCCCGTGACGCGGAAATGGGTGTTGACGCTGCCGACTTCCTCCGCGTGCGCGAGCGGTGCCGCGGCGAACGTCGAGAGCAGGAGGGCGAGTGGGGCGGAGCGGAGGAGGTGGTGCTTCATCGACGGAACCGGATGCGAATGCGGGACAGAGACTCTAGCATGCGCGCGACCGGGCGATGAAAGCCGAAGGGCGGGCCGGAAAAACAAAAGGCCCGTCGAATGACGGGCCTTTCGCTATTTGGCTCCCCGACCTGGGCTCGAACCAGGGACCTACGGATTAACAGTCCGGCGCTCTACCGACTGAGCTATCGGGGAATAAATCGGTACATCTGCGTGTTTTGTTTCCAACAAAAAACCCGTCCACTTTCAACGGGCCTTTGTTTTTTTGGCTCCCCGACCTGGGCTCGAACCAGGGACCTACGGATTAACAGTCCGGCGCTCTACCGACTGAGCTATCGGGGAACAAACAACAACAGCAGAGAAACGAGATTTTATGGGGCGTTGATCAGGCTGTCAATACTTTTGAGCCGCGGCGCACAAAATTTTTTGCGGCCGCTGCGCGATCAGCGCTCGAGCAGGTGCAGCTTGTCCTGCACGTCCTTCCACTCGTCCGCGTCGGCCGGCGCCGGCTTGGTCTTCGTGATCGACGGCCAGTCCTTCGCCAGCTCGGCGTTCAGCGCGGTGAACTGCTGCTGGTCGCCCGGAACGTCTTCTTCGGCATAGATCGCATTGGTCGGGCACTCGGCGACGCACACGGCGCAGTCGATGCACTCGTCCGGATCGATGGCGAGAAAGTTGGGACCTTCACGGAAGCAATCCACCGGGCACACATCCACGCAATCCGTGTATTTGCACTTGATGCAGCCTTCGGTCACAACGTGAGTCATTAAAACGCTCCTGCTTGGCGGTATATATGGGGTGGCGTTTGCGCCAAAACCGGCATTGTAACTGAAGCGCAAAACCCGCATGCCGTGGTCGGCTATCCGGCTTATATCGTTTCGTGATTAGTTTATGGGGGCCCGCCCGGGGGGCCGCCGAAGGGGCGCATCATCGGGGGCGCGTGTACCGTGTGCGGGTAGGGCGGCGCGACCGGGGCAGGGCGGCAGGCGGTTTCACGATGGTCGGGCCCGCATTCGGGTAACATGGCCGACAGACCGGGCGGCGCGCGGTGCGCCGGGGCCCTGTCACGATATTGGCGGTGCCGTAATCATGATCATCACTTCGCTGCTCGACACGGATCTCTACAAGTTCACGATGATGCAGGTCGTCCTGCATCACTTCCCCGCTGCAAGCGTCGAATACCGTTTCCGGTGCCGCACGCCCGGCGTCGATCTCGTGCCGTACATCGACGAGATCCGCGACGAGGTGCGCGGCCTGTGCGCGCTGCGTTTTTCCGACGTCGAACTCGACTACCTGCGGCGAATGCGCTTCATCAAGAGCGATTTCGTCGATTTCCTCGCGCTGTTCCACCTGAACGAGAAATACATCTCGATCACGCCGTCGCCGAAGGGCAACGGCGAAATCGACATCGAGATCACGGGACCGTGGCTGCACACGATCCTGTTCGAGATCCCGGTGCTCGCGATCGTCAACGAAGTGTATTTCCGCAACACGCAGCGCGAGCCCGACTATCGCGAAGGCCGCGAGCGGCTGCGCGAGAAAATCACGCTGCTCGGCGCGAAGCCCGAGTTCGCCGACTGCAAGATCGCCGACTACGGCACGCGACGGCGCTTCTCGAAGGTCTGGCACGAGGAGGTCGCGCTCACGTTGCGCGACGGCCTCGGTCCGCAGTTCGCGGGCACGAGCAACGTGCTTTACGCGATGAAGCACGGCATCACGCCGCTCGGCACGATGGCGCACGAGTACCTGCAGGCATGCCAGGCGCTCGGCCCGCGGCTGCGCGATTCGCAGATCTACGGCTTCGAGATGTGGGCGAAGGAATACCGCGGCGACCTCGGGATCGCGCTGTCGGACGTCTACGGGATGGATGCGTTCCTGAACGACTTCGACATGTATTTCTGCAAGCTGTTCGACGGCGCACGCCACGATTCGGGCGATCCGTTCGACTGGGGCGAGCGGATGCTGCGCCATTACGAGTCGAACCGTTGCGACCCGCGTACCAAGGTGCTCGTGTTCTCGGATGCACTCGACATCCCGAAGGTCATGCAGTTGTACGAACGGTTCCGCGGCCGCTGCAAGCTCGCGTTCGGCGTCGGCACGAACCTCACCAACGATCTCGGCTACGTGCCGCTGCAGATCGTGATCAAGATGGTCCGCTGCAACGGCCAGCCGGTCGCGAAGCTGTCGGATTCGCCGGGCAAGAGCATGTGCGACGACAAGGCGTATCTCGCGTACCTGCGCCAGGTGTTCGGCATCGCGCAGCCGGTCGAGGAAGACGCGTCGAAGTAGGCGTCGGCCGAACGGCCAATACCGCGTCGCGGCGAGGTCGGCCGGTATAATCCGACGGTATCGCCCGCCAACGTCACGAGGACCGTTCATGGACACTTCCGCTGCCCGCCGCCAGATCCTCGCGCGCATTCGCGCGGCGCAGGGGCGTGCGGCCGAACCCGATGCGGCCGAGCGCGACGGCGTTGCCGATTATCTCGCCCGTCATCCGGAGGGCCCGCGCCCGCCGGCGCCGGCCGACCTCGTCGCGGCATTCGTCGACGAAGCGGCACGTCTGTCGACGACGGTCGACGAAGTCGCGACGCTGGCCGACGTACCGGCCGCCGCCGCCCGCTACCTTTCCGCTCACGGCCTGCCGGCGCAGGCCGTCGCGTGGCGTACGCTGGCCGATTTCGACTGGGCGGGCGCAGGCTTGTCGGTCGAATGCCGCAAGCCGCGCGACGGCGATCTGGTCGGCCTCACCGGCTGTTTTTGCGCGACGGCCGAAACGGGCTCGCTGGTGCTGCTGTCCGGCCCCGACACCTATGCGTCTGCCGGCCTGCTGCCGGAAACACACGTCGCGATCGTTCCCGCGTCGCGGATCGTCGCCGGTCATGAAGACGCGTTTGCGCTGATCCGCTCGGAGCGCGGCGAATTGCCGCGCGCGGTCAATTTCGTGTCGGGCCCGTCGCGCACGGGCGATATCGAGCAGACCATCGTACTGGGCGCGCACGGCCCGTACCGCGTTCACGTGATCGTCGTACGGGGCGCATGACGCGCCCGCCGCATCCACTACCACTCGAACAAGGAAGTTCTGCATGAAACGACATGC
Source organism: Burkholderia sp. Ac-20344 (assembly GCF_017104975.1). NCBI lineage: Bacteria > Pseudomonadati > Pseudomonadota > Betaproteobacteria > Burkholderiales > Burkholderiaceae > Burkholderia > Burkholderia sp. Ac-20344. Next base: position 23,644 of record NZ_JAAGPP010000009.1, on the reverse strand, counting down.
CGCTTGGGCGGGCATGGCGTCGGGGATCGCGCTTGGCGCCGTTCCTGCGCTTGCATCGGCCGCAACGCTCGACGGTGCCACGCTGTCTGCCCTCTGGGGTATCCCGTTCGCCGGGATCCTGCTGTCCATCGCACTGTTCCCGCTCGTCGCCCCCGTGTTCTGGCATCACCACTTCGGCAAGATTGCAGCCGCGTGGGCGGTCGTGTTCCTGATCCCGTTCGGGTTCGCGTTCGGCGCGGGCACCGCGTTCGGCACGCTCGTGCATGCGCTGCTCGAGGAATACATTCCGTTCATCGTGCTGCTCACCGCGCTCTATACGGTCGCGGGCGGCATCTGCGTGAACGGCAACCTGCATGGATCGCCGAAGCTGAACACCGCGATCCTCGCGCTCGGCACGCTGCTCGCGAGCGTGATGGGCACGACGGGCGCCGCGATGCTGCTGATCCGGCCGCTGCTGCGCGCGAACGACAACCGCAAGCATGTCGTGCATGTAGTGATCTTCTTCATCTTCCTCGTCGCGAACGCGGGCGGGTCGCTGTCGCCGCTCGGCGATCCGCCGCTGTTCCTCGGTTTCCTGAATGGCGTGAGCTTCTTCTGGACGACCACGCACCTCGCGCTGCCGATGCTGTTCATCTGCGGTGTGCTGCTGGCGCTGTTCTTCGTGCTCGATACGTACTTCTACCGGAAGGGCGGGGAGGAGCGGCCGGCCGCGCTCGACCCGACGCCCGACGGCGCAGCGCTGTCGATCGACGGCAAGATCAATTTCGTGCTGCTTGCGGCCGTGATCGGCCTGGTGCTGATGAGCGGCGTGTGGAAGCCGGGCATCGCGTTCGACGTATGGGGCACGCACGTCGCGCTGCAGAACGTCGTGCGCGACGTCGCGCTCGTGGGTGTGACGCTCGCGTCGCTCGCGCTGACGCCGCGCTCTGCGCGCGAGGGAAACGCATTCAACTGGGCGCCGATCGAGGAAGTCGCGAAGCTGTTCGCGGGGATCTTCGTGACGATCGCACCGGTGATCGTGATCCTGCGCGCCGGTGCCGATGGCGCGTTCGCGCAGATCGTCCATCTCGTCACGGGGCCGGACGGCAAGCCGGTCGACGCGATGTACTTCTGGGCGACGGGTATCCTGTCGTCGTTCCTCGACAACGCGCCGACCTATCTCGTGTTCTTCAACCTCGCGGGCGGCGATGCCCAGTCGCTGATGACGACCGGCGCGTCCACGCTCGCCGCGATTTCCGCGGGCGCGGTGTTCATGGGCGCGAACAGCTATATCGGCAACGCACCCAACTTCATGGTGAAGGCGATCGCCGAATCGCGCGGTGTGAAGATGCCGAGCTTCTTCGCGTATCTCGGCTGGGCACTGGTCGTGCTGATACCGGTATTCTTGCTGACGTCGTGGATCTTCTTCACGGCGTAAGCTGACGATTTTCAACCTTGGAGCGGGCGGTTTCGGCGGCGCACGGCGCGCTGCGATCCGTCCGCGGCATGCGGAGATGGCGATGCAGAAGATCCTGGTCGCGCGTCCGATCTTTCCGGACGTGATCGAGCGGCTCAAACAGTATTTCGACGTCGACTGGAACAACGGCGATGCACTCGCGCCCGGCGCGCTCGCCGCGCGTCTGGCCGACAAGGACGGCGCGCTGACGGCCGGCGACCCGGTGGGTGCTGCCGAGCTCGCGGTGGCGCCGCGCCTGCGCGTCGTGGCGAACATGGCGGTCGGCTACAACAATTTCGACATGGCCGCGTTCAACGCGGCGAACGTGCTCGGCACCAACACGCCCGACGTGCTGAACGAGTCGACCGCCGATTTCGGCTGGGCGCTGATGATGGCCGCAGCACGCCGGATCGCCGAATCCGAGCACTGGCTGCGCGCCGGCCACTGGCAGAAGTGGGCGTACGACGGTTTCCTCGGCAGCGACATTTACGGCTCGACGCTCGGCGTCATCGGGATGGGGCGCATCGGCCAGGCGCTCGCGCGCCGCGCGCGCGGCTTCGGGATGCAGGTGATCTATCACAACCGGTCGCGGGTCGCGCCCGAAATCGAGGCCGAGCTGAATGCCGAATACGTGTCGAAGGATGCGCTGCTCGCCCGTGCCGATCACGTCGTGCTCGTGCTGCCGTACACGAAGGAGAACCATCACACGATCGGCGCGGCCGAGCTCGCGAAGATGAAGCCCACCGCGACGCTGACCAACATCGCGCGCGGCGGGATCGTCGACGACGCGGCGCTGGCCGTCGCGCTGCGCGACGGGACGATCGCAGCGGCCGGTCTCGACGTGTACGAAGGCGAGCCGACGGTCCATCCGGCGCTGCTCGAGGTGCCGAACGTCGTGCTGACGCCGCATATCGCGAGCGCGACCGAAAAAACGCGCCGTGCGATGGCGAACCTCGCCGCCGACAACCTGATCGCCGCGCTGGGCGAGGGGCCGCGCGCGGGGCAGCCGCCGAATCCGATCAACCCTGACGTGATCGGGAAGCCGCGCGCATGACGATGACGTTGTTGCTTGCGACGGTCGTCGTGCTGGCCGTCGCACTGGCGGTGGCGATCGTCGCGCTCGTGCGTGGCGGTGGCCGCCACGACGATGCTGCGGTACTGGGCGACCAGATCGAGGACGCCGCGCATGCGCAGGCGCGTGCAGTCGAGCGGCTCGAACGCGAATTGCGCGGCGAGATCGTCGAGAACGCGCGCGGCTCGCGCACCGAGCTGGCCGGCAGCTTCACGCAGCTTCAGCAGACGCTCGCCGCGCAACTGACGAGCGTGGCGACCGTGCAGAACAACCAGATCGAGGGTTTCGCACAGCAGCTCGGCAAGCTCGTCGCCGGCAATGCGCAGCAGTTCGACGCGATGCGCGAAAGCGTGCAGCGCAACGCGCAGCAGGCGCGCGAGGAGCAGACGGGTGCGCTCAGGCTGTTCGGCGACACGTTGAACCGGCAACTCACGCAACTGACCGAAGCGAACGACCGCCGGATCGGCGAGGTGCGCGCGACGCTCGAACAGCGGCTGAAGGAAATCGAGACGAACAACGCGGCGAAGCTCGAGGAGATGCGCCGCACCGTCGACGAAAAGCTGCATGCGACGCTCGAGCAGCGGCTCGGCGAATCGTTCAAGCTCGTATCGGACCGGCTCGAGCAGGTGCACCGCGGGCTCGGCGAGATGCAGACGCTCGCGGCTGGCGTCGGCGACCTGAAGAAGGTGCTGACCAACGTGAAGACGCGAGGCACCTGGGGCGAGGTGCAGCTCGAGGCGCTGCTCGAGCAGATGCTGACGCCCGAGCAGTACGCGAAGAACGTCGCGACGGTGCCGAAAAGCAGCGAGCGCGTCGAGTTCGCGATCCGGCTGCCGGGGCGCGAGGCCGGCACGCGCGACGCGCCGCCCGTGTGGCTGCCGATCGACGCGAAATTCCCGCGCGAGGACTACGAGCGGCTGATCGACGCGCAGGAGCGTGCGGATGCGGTGGCGGTCGAGGAAGCGGCCCGTGCGCTCGAAGCGCGTGTGCGGCTGGAGGCGCGCACGATCGCCGAGAAGTACGTCGCGCCGCCGCACACGACCGATTTCGCGCTGCTGTTCCTGCCGACCGAAGGGCTCTATGCGGAGATCCTGCGTCGACCGGGGCTGACCGACCTGCTGCAGCGCGACTATCGCGTGACGGTCGCCGGCCCGACGACGCTCACCGCACTGTTGAACAGCCTGCAGATGGGCTTTCGCACGCTCGCGATCGAGCAACGGTCGAGCGAGGTGTGGCAGGTGCTCGGCGCGGTGAAGACGGAGTTTGGCAAGTTCGGCGACGTACTCGCGCGCACGAAGTCGCAGCTCGAAACGGTCACGCGCTCGATCGAGGCCGCCGAGCAGCGCACGCGCGTGATGAACCGCAAGCTGAAGCAGGTCGAGGCGCTGCCGGGCGACACGGCGGCGGGACTGCTCGGCGCGGAAGGTGTCGACGGCGCCGATGCGGACGACGCGTGACGCGTGTTGCTACACCGGCTGGAACGAACACGGGCGCCGCGGCGCCCGTGTTCTTTTGACGCGCTGGCCGGAGTGACCGGCCAGCGGTCAGTGCCCGGCGAGCGTGTCCAGCGCGTCGCCCGTGACGCGAACGATGCGCCAGTCGGGCAGCACGGTTGCGCCCATCTTTTCGTAGAAATCGATCGCAGGCTGGTTCCAGTCGAGCACCGACCATTCGAAGCGCCCGCAACGGCGTTCGACGGCCAATGCCGCGAGGTGACGCAGCATCGCAGTGCCGAGGCCCGTGCCGCGCTGCGACGGTTGCACGTACAGATCCTCGAGATAGAGGCCGCGACGGCCGAGGAACGTCGAATAATTGTGGAAGAACAGCGCATACGCGACGATCGCGCCGTCGTGCTCGGCCACGCGTGCCTCGGCAGCAGGCTGCGCGCCGAACAGTGCGTCGGCGAGATCGGCCTCGGTCGCGACGAACAGGTGCGTGAGCTTCTCGAACTCGGCCAGCTCGCGCATCAGCGCGAGGATCGCGCCGACGTCGCGTGCCTGGGCCGCGCGGATCAGCGGTGTGCCGCTCACGCTTCCTCCGGCGGATCGGACAGCACGATCTCGATGCCGCCGAAGCGCGATGCGACCCAGTTGTACGCGTGGCACGCGATCCACAGCAGCACGAAGCCGAGGATCGCGTTCAGCAGCAGCGCGCTCAGGATCGTGCTCAGTTCGACCATCCCGTAGCGGACGTACGCGACGAGAATGCCGAGCAGCACGATCGGCACGCTGAACGTCAGGTAGACGAGGATCAGCGCCTTGGCGGTCTGTCCCGCGGCGATCGACGAAATTTGTTTCTTCATGTGCGGATTGCCCCCGTAGAGATATACCGATAGTGGAATTCAGATCAGGCCGTCGAGCGGCAGGATGTCGACCGGGGTGCCCGCGTCGACTGCCGCGGTATCGTGGCCCAGGACGATGAAACAGTTGGCGGCCGAGAGGCCGCTCAGCGACGCGGAGCTCTGCGAGCCGGCCGGTACGACGTGCCAGTGGCCGTCGGCGGCGCGTGTCGCGATACCGCGCAGGTAGTCGGTGCGGCCCGGGCGCGTCTTGAGTGCTTGCGTGCTGAGTGCCGTATGCATGGCCGGCGGCTGGGCCTGCGCGCCGGCCAGCGTCAGCAGCGCGGGGCGCACGATCGCGTAGAACGTCACGGCGGACGCGACCGGATTGCCGGGCAGCCCGAAGAACAGTGTGTGACCGGCACCATCGGCCGCGCGTGCGAGCGTGCCGCACGCGAGTGGCCGGCCGGGACGTAACGCGAGGCTGGCGAACGTCACGTCACCGAGCCGTGCCATGACGTCGCGCGTGAAGTCGGCTTCGCCGACCGATACGCCGCCCGACGTGATCACCGCGTCGGCCCGTGCAGCGACGGCGTCGCGCAATGCGGCTTCGAGCGCAGCCGGGTCGTCGTGGACGATCCCGAGATCGACCGCATCGACATGCAGCCTTTCGAGCATCGCGATCAGCATCCCGCGATTGCTGTCGTACAGTGCGCCGGGGCCGAGCGGCTCGCCGGGCTCGCGCAGTTCGTCGCCGGTGGAGAACACGGCGACGCGCACGCGGCGGCGCACCGTGACCTCGGTGATACCGAACGACGCAAGCAGGCCGAGATCGGACGGTCGCAGGATGCGGCCCGCGGCGAGCGCGCAGGTGCCGCGCGCGAGATCCTCGCCGGCCTTGCGGCAGTTCGCGCCGCGCGCGATGTCGTGAGCGGCGAAGTGGATCATGTCGCCGTCGACGCGCACGCGTTCCTGCGGAATCACCGTGTCGCAGCCCGCCGGCATCGGCGCGCCCGTCATGATGCGCACGCACGATCCGGCTGACACGGCGCCGTCGAACGGATGGCCGGCGAGCGCGGTGCCGGCGACCGTCAGCGCGACGTCGGCTGGCGACGCGTGCGTGCCGGCGCTGCCGTCGAATGCATAGCCGTCCATCGCCGAGTTGTCGTATGCGGGGATGTCGAACGGCGCGTTCACGTCGGCCGCGAGCACGCGGTCGAGCGCATCGCGCAGTGTCACCGTGTCACAGGCCTCGACAGGCACCGCGAAGCGGCACGCGAGCGCCTGCGCATCGGCGAGCGACAGCGGGGCGTCGGAATCGGGTGCGGTTCGGGAGGCGGGCGAGGATTGCGTGATCATCAGTCGGACTGCGCCGCAAGGCGTATCGGGTTCGTGGCCGGTGGCGCGAGGAGGGTGCCTGGGCGCGGGTGTCGCGTGCGGCGGGCGGGAACCGCACGGGCACCGTCAGCGGCGGGCCAGCGCGGCGAGTTCCTGCCAGGAGTTGGCATTGTAAAACGCACGCTCGTCGCGAAACTCGACTTCGACCGTCTTGTGGCGTGCGTACCACGCACGCACCTTGCGGTCGCCGGCCGCGAGCCGGGCGGCGAGATCGTCGGCCAGCGACGTGCGCAGTAGCGCGAACGTCGGCTGCGGCGAGCGCGCCTGCTGCGCGTCGACGGTCACCGCCATCGCGATGTCGGCCTGCTGCGCGTCGAGCGCCGCCTGCAGCCGTGCGACGAGGTCGGCGGGCAGATAGGGCGTATCGCATGGCGAGCACGCGACGAGTGGCGCGCGTGCCGCCCGCATGCCGGCGAGCAGGCCTGCGAGCGGGCCGGGGAAGTCGGGCGTTTCGTCCGCGACGATGCGCGCGTCGAACGGCGCACCGAGTTCGGCATAGCGATCGGCATGGCGATTCGCGCTGATCAGCGTCTCGTCGACCTGCGGCGAAAGCCGGCGCAGCACATGCAGCGCGAGCGGCGTGCCGTCGAGCAACTGCAGGCCCTTGTCGACGCCGTCCATGCGCGTGGCGCGCCCGCCTGCGAGCAGCAGGCCGGCGATCGAGGGAGAGACGGAAGCGGGCATCGTGAGAGGGCCGGGAAGGGCAGCGCGCGTCAGCCGCCGATATATGACATCTCGACCCGTTTTCCGCCGCCGTCGGGCAAGGCGTCGGCAGACGCGCTGCCGCGCAGTTGCGAATAACGGTCGGTGCGGGCCTGCCAGATGCGGGCGATCGCGGTCGCAATCTCGGCGTCGCTCGCGCCGCCGCGCACGAGCGCGCGCAGGTCGTGGCCCGTCGACGCGAACAGGCACAGGTACAGCTTGCCTTCGGTCGACAGCCGCGCGCGCGTGCAGTCGCCGCAGAAGGCCTGCGTGACGCTCGAAATCACGCCGATCTCGCCGCTGCCGTCCGCATAGCTCCAGCGCTGCGCGGTTTCCGCCGCCGTGTGCGGCTCGAGCGGCACGAGCGGGAAGTGTTCGGCGATCCGTGCGATAACGTCCGCCGATGGCAGTACCTCGGTCATGTTCCAGCCGTTCGACGTGCCGACGTCCATGTATTCGATGAAGCGCAGGATCACGCCGGTGCCGCGGAAACGCTCGGCCATCGGCAGGATCTCGCTGTCGTTGGTGCCGCGCTTCACGACCATGTTGACCTTGACCGGCGCGAGGCCCGCGGCCTGGGCGGCGAAGATGCCGTCGAGCACGTCGGCGCTCGCGAACTCGGCATCGTTCATGCGCTTGAACAACGTATCGTCGAGCGCGTCGAGGCTGACCGTCACGCGCGTGAGCCCGGCGTCCTTCAGCGCGCGCGCCTTGCGCGCGAGCAGCGAACCGTTGGTCGTGAGCGTCAGGTCGAGCGGGCGGCCGTCATGCGTGGTCAGGCGTGCGAGGCGCTCGATCAGGAACTCGAGATTCTTGCGCAGCAGCGGCTCGCCGCCCGTGATGCGGATCTTCTCGACGCCGTGTGCGACAAAGAGTCGCGCCACGCGTTCGATTTCCTCGTGCGTGAGCAGCGCGCTGTGCGGCAGGAACGGGTAGTCCTTGTCGAATACGGCGCGCGGCATGCAATACACGCAGCGGAAGTTGCAGCGATCCGTCACCGAAATGCGCAGGTCGCGAAGCGGCCTGGCGAACGTGTCGGCCAGTGTGCCGTCCGGGGCGTGCGCGACGCCGGAGACGTCCGGCATCCCGCTGACGTCGGCGAGAGGAATGATGCGTCGGGACATGTTGAAAGAAGTGCGAACCAGGCCTCTATTTTAGCCGCAAGCGGCCGGCCGGTCCGGTGGGCGGAAACCCGCAGCGCGAACATGAAAAAGCCCGCCGGAGGCGGGCTTTTCCTGGTCAGTCGATGCGACTTAGTGGTGCGTCGTTTCGACCTGCTGCATCGGGGCCGTATCGGCCGGCGGCAGCACCTTGCGTTCGCGCGGCACGCGGGCCGGGCGCGGGAGTTGCGACGCGGCTTCCTGCGCAGCAGCGAACTTGCCGGCGTCCGTGTTCACCCAGACGAGACCGGCTTGCTCCAGCACGACATCCAGGCTCGCCGAAGCGGGCGCGGCGGCCGGTTGTGCGGGAGCTGGTGCCGGTGCTGCGACGGCCTCGACCGGCGCTGCTTCGACATGGGCCGGCTCGACAGCCACCGGAGCGGCTTCGGTCGTCACGGCCGGTGCGGCTTGCTCGACGACGGCAGGCTGCGGTGCCTCGACAGCGGCAGGCGCTACCGGCACTTCGAACGCGTCGGTCGGCGAAACCGCGACCGGAGCCGGGCCGGCTTCCGTATCGACGGCCGGTGCGACCGGTGCCGGTTCTGCTGCGTGGGCGACAACCGCGGGCTCGACCGGAGCGGCCGGAGCTGCTTCGACGTGAACCGGTGCCGGTTGCGGCTCGACTGCGGCCGGTGCGACCAGGGCAGCATGGTGCTCGACCGCTGCTTCGACGACGGCGGCGCTTGCCGCAGCCGCGGCCACGACGACTGCCGGTTCGGCAGCAGCCGGTGCTTCCGGCGTCACGGCTTGCAGGGTGACTTCACCCTCGGCGTCTTGCTCGGCGTGGTCGACGCCTGCGCCGTCTTCCTCGCGCTCGCGACGACCGCCGCGACGACCGCGGCGGCGACGGCGACGTTCCTCGCCGTCACGTGCGCCGGCTTCCGCATCGGTTGCCAGTTCGGCGCCGGGCAGGGCTTCTGCGACGTCCTTTTCGGCTTCCGGTTCCGGATGGGTTTCACCACGGGTGACGGTTTCGAGCGTAGCCGCATGCTGGGTCGGCTTGCGGCGCTCGCCGCGCTCGCGCCGTTCGCCGCGTTCCTGGCGCTCGCCGCGACCGGCTGCTTCGACGCCTTCCGGCTGCTCGGCACGCTCGCGCGGTTCGCGGTTCTCACGCGGTTCGCGCGGCTCACGGCTTTCACGCGGCTCGCGGCCTTCGCGCGGGCCACGGCCCTCGCGACCCTCACGGCCTTCTCGGTTCTCGCGACCTTCACGCGGTTCACGGCCCTCACGCGGTTCACGACCCTCGCGCGGTTCACGACCCTCGCGCGGTTCGCGGCCTTCACGCGGCTCACGAGCCTCACGCGGTTCGCGTGCTTCCTTGCCTTCGCGTTCCTGGCGTTGCGGCTGGCCACGGCCTGCTGCTGCCTGGTCGCGACCGCCTTGTGCCTGCTGGGCGCCGCCGCGACGGTTGCGGTTACGATCGCCGCCGCGTTCGCCGCGTTGCTCGGACTTCTCGGTGCGTTCGCCGCGAGCCGGACGGGCTGCCTGCTCCTTCGCCGGTGCCGGAGCAACCGGTGCGGGCGCCGGCGCCGGCGACACGCCGAACAGGCCCTTCAGCCAGCCGATGAAACCGCCGCTTGCCGGTGCGACAGGCGCGGGTGCGACAACGGGTTCGACCGGGCGCTGCGGTGCCGGGCTCGGTGCCGGACGCTCGGGCGTGATGCCCTTGACCGCGGCTTCCTGCTTCGGCTTCACTTCCGCTGCGCGCTTGCTGTAGCCGGTTTCCGACTCGAGTTCGCGGGCCGCTTCCTCGGCCATCTTCCAGGACGCACGCGGATCGTCGAGACGGGCGTCGTCGTGGCGCAGGCGCTCGAGCTTGTAGTGCGGCGTATCGAGGTGCTTGTTCGGGATCAGCACGATGCCGACCTTGAAGCGCGACTCGATCTTGTTGATTTCCTGACGCTTTTCGTTGAGCAGGAAGGCGGTCACCTCGACCGGCACCTGGCAGTGGATCGCCGCGGTGTTTTCCTTCATTGCTTCTTCCTGAATGATCCGCAGGACCTGCAGCGCGGACGATTCGGTGTCGCGGATGTGACCGGTGCCGTTACAACGCGGGCAGGTCACGTGGCTGCCTTCCGACAGGGCCGGACGCAGGCGCTGACGCGACAGTTCCATCAGGCCGAAACGGGAGATCTTGCCCATCTGGACGCGCGCGCGGTCATGCTTGAGCGCGTCTTTCAGGCGCTGCTCGACTTCACGCTGGCTCTTCGCCGATTCCATGTCGATGAAATCGATCACGATCAGGCCGCCGAGGTCGCGCAGGCGGAGCTGACGGGCCACTTCGTCGGCTGCTTCGAGGTTCGTGCGGGTCGCCGTTTCCTCGATGTCCGCACCCTTGGTCGCGCGCGCCGAGTTCACGTCGATTGCGACGAGCGCTTCGGTGTGGTCGATCACGATCGCGCCGCCCGACGGCAGCGGCACCGTGCGCGAGTACGCAGTCTCGATCTGGTGCTCGATCTGGAAGCGGGAGAAGAGGGGCACGTCGTCGTGGTAGCGCTTTACCTTCGCGACGTTGTCCGGCATCACGATATCCATGAATGCGCGGGCCTGATCGTGGATTTCGTTCGTATCGATCAGGATTTCGCCGATATCGGGCTGGAAATAGTCCCGGATCGCGCGGATCACGAGGCTCGATTCCAGGTAGATCAGCATCGGCTGGCCGGCGTTGCCGCTTTGCGACGCCGCTTCGATCGCGCGCCACAGTTGCAGCAGGTAGTTCAGGTCCCACTGCAGTTCCTCGGCGCTGCGGCCGATGCCCGCGGTACGGGCAATCATGCTCATGCCGTCCGGGATCTGCAGTTGCGCCATCGTCTCGCGCAGTTCCTGGCGCTCGTCGCCTTCGATCCGGCGCGACACGCCGCCGCCGCGCGGGTTGTTCGGCATCAGCACCAGGTAACGGCCGGCGAGCGAGATGAAGGTGGTGAGGGCGGCGCCCTTGTTGCCACGCTCCTCCTTCTCGACCTGGACGATCAGCTCCTGGCCTTCGCGCAGGGCATCCTGGATGCGCGCGGAGCGCATGTCGATGCCTTCCTTGAAGTACTGGCGGGCGACTTCCTTGAACGGCAGGAAGCCGTGGCGGTCTTCGCCGTAGTTGACGAAGCACGCTTCGAGCGACGGCTCGATACGGGTGATGACACCTTTGTAGATATTGCCTTTGCGCTGTTCGCGCCCGGCTGTCTCGATGTCGATGTCGATGAGCTTCTGCCCATCGACGATGGCGACGCGCAGCTCCTCCTGCTGCGTCGCATTGAACAGCATGCGTTTCATGAACGACTCCAGGCGGCTCTGCTGGCGGCGCCTCGCGGTTGTCAGTCGCGAGGGCGGGAACGACGGCAGGCCGCGCCTTGTTGTGTTGTCACAAGCACGCTGGAGCGGGAACGATGGCGGGGAGAATTGCCTGAAGAGGCGCTTGGGCCCGAAAGACGGGGCCGGCGGCCATAGGGCACCTGCGAACACGGCTTCAAAGCACGGCGTCCACACACCGCACGCTGTCAGAGCGCGCTAAGCCTGAGGCCGGGCACTGCCGCGGGGCGCGTCGTCATGCGTCGCGCGTGCCAACGGGCGGCAGATGCTGCGGCTTGGGCCGCAGCGGGGAGTATCGAATCCAGCCCGACTTTCCCGCCTGGGGTGTACTTCCCTGGTTTGACGTCGCCAGGCCCCGCACGCTTCGCGGAGCCAAATCGGGCGCAACGCCGTAATTTTCGCAACCGGCAGCCTGCGCGGACGCACTTCGCGCCGTCGGGCTGCCGATCAAATTCTTTTCAACCAACTTTCCGTTACCGCGGCGCCTTGCCGACCGAATCCGCCTGTGGGCGCGATCCTTGCCGACGGGCGGCGCCGTGCGTGCAACTTGCTGCATCTCTTTGATTAGGGGCGAGCAGCAGACCCCCGGCGCAAGTAAAATAACGGTTTGCGCTTGCGCCTTGCCCGCTCAGTCCGGGCCGGCCGGTGAGGCCGCCCGCAACGTCAGGCTGGGCAAAATTATATTCAGTATGAACGAGTTAGGCAAAATATCCCAGAATTCGGTCGCAAGCGGCCAGGTATCGATGATCGAGATCGACGAAAACTCGGCCGGTCAGCGAATCGATAACTTCCTGTTGCGCGTCTGTAAAGGCGTGCCGAAAAGCCATATTTACCGGATCCTCCGCAGCGGCGAAGTGCGCGTCAACAAGGGGCGGGTCGACGCGCAGTATCGGCTTGCCCATGGCGACGTCGTCCGCGTGCCGCCCGTGCGCGTGGCGGCGGCGGACCTCGCGCGCGCCGACACGCCCGTCGTGCCGCCCGCGAATTTCAACGTGCTGTTCGAGGACGACGCGATGCTCGTCATCGACAAGCCGGCCGGGGTCGCCGTCCACGGCGGCAGCGGTGTCGCGTTCGGCGTGATCGAGCAGATGCGCCAGGCGCGCCCGCGCGCGAAATTCCTCGAGCTCGTGCACCGGCTCGACCGCGAGACGTCCGGGATCCTGATGCTCGCAAAGAAGCGCACGGCGCTCGTGGGCCTGCACGAACAGATTCGCGAGAACAAGATGGACAAGCGCTACTTCGCGTGCGTCCACGGCGAATGGCAACCCGACTGGGGCCGCCGCCGTGCGGTGAAGGCGCCGCTGTTCAAGTATTCGACCCCGGAAGGCGAGCGCCGCGTGCGCGTGCAGGACGACGGGCTGCCGTCGCATACGGTGTTCAACCTCGTCGACCGCTGGCCCGAGTACGCGCTCGTCGAAGCGGAACTCAAAACGGGTCGGACCCATCAGATCCGTGTACACCTCGCGCATCTCGGCCTGCCGATCGCCGGCGACGCCAAGTATGGCGATTTCGCACTGAACAAGGCGCTGGCGCGCGCGAATGCGCAGCCGTCGTTGAAACGGATGTTCCTGCATGCGTACCGGCTGCGGCTCGCCCACCCGCTGACCGGCGAGGCACTGCAGTTCGATGCGCCGCTGCCGGACGAATGCCGGCGCTTCCTCGACCAACTCAGCGCACTGCGCGATACCGCCTGAACCGCATGGCTCGACAGCAATTTGACCTGATCGTCTTCGACTGGGACGGCACGCTGATGGATTCGACTGCGCATATCGCGCACAGCATCCAGGCCGCATGCCGCGATCTCGGCCTGCCTACGCCGTCCGACGAGGCGTCGCGCTACGTGATCGGCCTCGGCCTGCGCGATGCGCTGCAGATTACGGCTCCGACCCTCGATCCGTCCGACTATTCGCGGCTCGCCGAGCGCTACCGCTATCACTATCTGCTCGACGACCAGCGCATCGAGCTGTTCGCCGGCGTGCGCGAACTGCTCGCCGAACTGCGCGATACGGGCTATCTGCTCGCCGTTGCAACCGGCAAGGGGCGGGTCGGGCTGAACCGCGTGCTCGACCAGTCGAAGCTGACGAGCCAGTTCGATGCGACGCGCTGTGCAGACGAGACCTTCTCGAAACCCCATCCGGCGATGCTGCAGGAGCTGTCCCGGGAATTGGGGCAGGACCTGTCGCGCACAGTAATGATCGGCGACACGACGCACGACCTGCAGATGGCCGCGAGTGCCGGGGCGGCCGGCGTCGGCGTCGCGTACGGTGCGCACACGGCCGATGCGCTGGCTGCGCTCACGCCGCGCTTCGTCGCGCCGGACGTCGGCGCACTGGCCGCGTGGCTGCGGGAGTACGCATGAGCGCGGCGCCGGACGCCGTGCGCGTGTGCGCATCGGATGCGCTGGCGGACGGCGGCGCCGGCGTGCGCGTCGACGCGACGCTGCGCGGCGAGCAGGCCGTCGTGTTCTTCGTGCGCTACGAAGGCCGCGCATACGGTTACCTGAACCGCTGCGCGCATGTGCCGATGGAGCTCGACTGGGCCGAAGGGCAGTTCTTCGAATCGTCGGGCCTCTACCTGATGTGCGCGACGCATGGCGCGATCTACGAGCCGAACACCGGCAAATGCGTCGGCGGCCCGTGCCGTGGCGGCCGCCTGCGGCCGGTCGAGGTCGACGAGCGCGACACGTCCGACGGGCGTGCGGTATTCTGGGTGCCCGACGCCGACCTGCGTCCCGCCGTTTCCGCCACGACCGACTAACGACAATATTGCATGGCCGACCAACCGAATTCCCCGGATTCCTCCTCCCGTCCCGACAGCCGTGAGCCGAACTGGGAGCGTGCGGCGCTCGAGCGGATCGCGCTCGCGGCCGTCAAGGAGCAGCGCGCGGCGCGGCGCTGGAAGATCTTCTTCCGCTTCGCGTTCCTCGGCGTGTCCGTGCTGTTTGCGTTCGCGCTGATCGATTTCTCGAGCGATTCGAAGTTCTCGTCGAGCGGGCGGCATACGGCACTCGTGACGATCGACGGCGAGATCGCGGCCGGCGTCAACGCGAACGCCGACGACATCAACACGGCGCTCGACGCCGCGTTCGACGACGACGGCACGGCCGGCGTCGTGCTGCGGATCAACAGCCCGGGCGGCAGCCCGGTGCAGGCCGGGATGGTCTACGACGAGATCCGGCGGCTGCGCGCGAAACATCCGGACAAGCCGCTGTACGTCGTCGTGACCGACATGTGCGCGTCGGGCGGCTATTACATCGCGGCCGCGGCCGACAAGATCTTCGTCGACAAGGCGAGCATCGTCGGGTCGATCGGCGTGCTGATGGACGGTTTCGGCTTCACCGGCCTGATGGGCAAGCTCGGCGTCGAGCGGCGCCTGCATACATCGGGTGAAAACAAGGGCTTCTACGATCCGTTCTCGCCGGAAACGCAGAAGATGGACGCGCATGCGCAGGCATTGCTCGACCAGGTGCACGCGCAGTTCATCAAGGCCGTGAAGGATGGTCGCGGCAAGCGGCTGCACGAGACGCCCGACATGTTCTCGGGCCTGTTCTGGACCGGCGAGAAGAGCGTCGAGCTCGGGCTTGCAGACGGCTACGGCACGACCGACACGGTCGCGCGCGACGTGCTGAAGGCGCCCGATCTCGTCGACTATACGGTGAAGGAAAGCCTGACGAACCGTGTCGCGCGCAAGTTCGGCGCGGCCGTCGGCGGCGCCGCGATGAAGGCGCTGACGGCCGGCGGCGCGTCGGTCAGCTTGCGCTGACAGGAAGCGGGCGGGGCCGCGATGGCCCGCCGGTCGCTTGGGCAGTCCGCCTGCCGAGAGGCTTCAGTTGGCCAGCAGCAGGAAGATCGCAGGGCGCTTGTGCAGATTCGGCGCAGGCGCCTTTTTCCAGTCCGCCACGGTGCGGCTCGCGATCGTCTCGGTCGCGAGGGTCAGGTCGGCCGCGACGCAGATCTGCGTCGACGGTGCGCAAGTCGCGACGAGCGTGTCGAGCATCGCGTGATTCCGGTACGGCGTTTCGATGAAGATCTGCGTCTGGCGCGCCTTGCGTGACAGTTGCTCGAGTTCGCGCAGGCGTTTCGCGCGCGCGGCCGCGTCGACCGGCAGGTAGCCGTTGAACGCGAAGCTCTGGCCGTTCAGGCCCGATGCCATCAGCGCGAGCAGGATCGAGCTCGGCCCGACGAGCGGCACGACCTTTACGCCGCGCTCGTGCGCGCGGCGCACCAGTAATGCGCCGGGGTCGGCGACGGCCGGGCAGCCGGCTTCGGACACGAGGCCGGCGTCGGCACCGGCCAGCACGGGCGCGAGGAGCCGGTCGATTGCGCCGGCCGGTGTATTGACGTTGAGCTCGCTGATCTCGATTTCCTGGATCGGGCGGGTCGTGCCGATCTTCTTCAGAAACGCGCGCGTCGTCTTCGCGTTCTCGCCGATGTAATAGCCGAGCGTGCCGGCGCGCGCCTGCACGGCTGCGGGCAGTACGGCCGCGAGCATCGATTCGTCGCCTTCGCCGAGTGTGTTCGGAACGAGATAAAGCGTGCCGGCGGTCATGCGCGGTCTCCACGGGTGGTTGCAAAGAGCGGATATTCTGCGGCGCGCAACATGCGCGTGAGCGCGATCAGCGGCAGGCCGACGAGCGCCGTCGGGTCGTTCGAGTCGATCGCGTCGAGCAGTGCGATGCCGAGCCCTTCGGACTTCGCGCTGCCGGCGACGTCGTAAGGCGTTTCCGCGCGCAGGTACGCGTCGAGTTCGGCTTCGGGCAGCGAGCGGAAGCGCACGCGCGTGACGATGTCCTCGACCTGCGCTTCGCCCGTGCGGCTGTCGTACAGGCAGAGCGCGCTGTGGAATTCGACTTCGCGGCCCTGCATCGACACGAGTTGCGCGAGCGCGCGCTCATGTGAGCCGGGCTTGCCGATCTGGAGCCCGTCGAAGGTCGCGACCTGGTCCGACCCGATCACGAGCACGCCGTCTGGCGCGTCGATCGTCGCGGCGACGGCGCGCGCTTTCGCGCCGGCGAGGCGCAGGGCGGTCGCGGCCGGCGTTTCGCCGTCGTGCGGGGTTTCGTCGAGGTCGGGTGACACGACGTCGAAGGAGATGCCGAGGCGCTCGAGGAGCGCGCGGCGGTAGCGTGAACTGGAGGCAAGAATCAGCCGCGGCGGGCGGCAAACGGTATCCGGCATGGTCGGTTGGATCGGTGAGTCGTCGGGTATTGCGCAGCGTGGCGCGGACGCAAGCTTAAGTGATTGACCGCAAAAGGTAAAACAGGTATGCTTTCCCGCTTTTCGTCGGCAGGCTTCCGTTGTAGTGGTGCCTGCCGGGTCTTCGGAAGTAAAGTACGTCATCTGCGGATGAGCCGTACGCGAGCGGTACCAAGCCGGATCCGCAAGTCAGCCTGTAGGCAGGAGCGCACATGAACACTTCTTCTGGCAAACCTGCGGCGGCGCTTGATCCGCACGCGATCGACCTGTTCGAGTTCGCCCGCAGCGGGCGGCAGGCAGCAGGGGCGGTGCGCCTCTCGCAACTGCCGCGCATGTTAAACGAAGTGCCCGCGGACGCGCCCGATCGCGACACGGTCTTCACATGGCAGGCGGAAGGGTTCACCCAGAAGGAATTGCAGGACGATGGCGCCGACGGGCAGCAGCCGTATCTGCGCCTTGCGGTGCACGGCCATGCGTGGCTCACGTGCCAGCGCTGCATGACCCCGTACGACCAGACGTTCGACGTCGACATGACGTACCGGGTCGTCGCGACCGAAGAAGAAGCTGAAGAATTTCCGCTCGACGACGATGAAGCCGATGTGATCGTGGGCTCACGCCAGTTCGATCTCGTCGACTTGATCGAAGAGGAATTGCTGCTTTCGTTGCCGCTCGTGCCCAAGCACGAGGTTTGCCCGGCAGTTCACGAAAGCCTCGTGTCGGGTGCGAGCGGTCCCGAGGAAGAGGCGGACGAAGAGTCCGACGAAGCCGGGGACGAAGGCAAACGGCCGAATCCGTTCGCAGCGCTGGAAGCGTTGAAGAAGGACGGTGACGGCACCAAGAAACACTAAGCAGTTGTGGCGCGGGAAGGCGTAAAGGCTTTGGGCCAGGGTAGTTAAGCGCCGGATCGGGCTGTGTTAGAATCCGGAAAATTATTTAGGAGTTAGTCATGGCAGTCCAGCAAAACAAGAAGTCGCCGTCGAAGCGCGGCATGCATCGTTCGCACGATTTCCTGACGGCAGCGCCGCTGGCAGTCGAGCCGAGCACGGGTGAAGTGCATCTGCGTCACCACGTCAGCCCGAACGGCTACTACCGCGGCAAGAAAGTCGTCAAGACGAAGAACGACTAAGCGTCAAGTCACGCGTTGCGCGCTACGCTTGCCGTTCGCGTGACAACTGGTTCGCTTGACACTTTCCTGGCTCAACAAGAAGGCGGCATTCAACTGCCGCTTTTTTGTGCCTGAAATTCGTCGCATTCCATGACCGTAAAGCTCACAATCGATTGCATGGGAGGCGACCACGGCCCGTCCGTGACCGTTCCCGCGGCAGTCAAGTTCGTCCGCGCGCATCCCGATGCGCACCTGATGCTCGTCGGCATCGAAAGCGCGATCCGCGCTCAGCTGAAGAAGCTGAAAGCTCTCGACGATCCCGCGCTGACCATCGTTCCCGCCACCGAAGTCGTGGCGATGGACGACCCTGTCGAAGTGGCGCTGCGCAAGAAGAAGGATTCTTCGATGCGCGTCGCGCTCAACCGCGTCAAGGAGGGCGAGGCGCAGGCCTGTATCTCCGCCGGCAATACCGGCGCGCTGATGGCCGTTTCCCGTTACGTACTCAAGACGCTGCCCGGCATCGAGCGGCCTGCGATCGCGTTCGCGCTGCCGAACCCGACCGGCTACACGATGATGCTGGACCTCGGTGCGAACGTCGACTGCGAGCCGCAGCACCTGCTGCAGTTCGCGGAGATGGGGCACGCGCTCGTGGCCGCGCTCGAAGGCAAGGAGCGCCCGACGATCGGCCTGCTGAACATCGGCGAAGAGATGATCAAGGGCAACGAGACGATCAAGCGCGCAGGTGAACTGCTGCGCGCCAGCACGCTCAATTTCCGCGGCAACGTGGAAGGCAACGACATCTATAAGGGCACGGTCGACGTGATCGTGTGCGACGGCTTCGTCGGCAACGTCGCGCTGAAGACGTCCGAGGGGCTCGCGCAAATGCTGGCAGACATCATCCGCGAGGAGTTCGGCCGTTCGCTGATGTCGAAGCTGATGGCGCTGCTCGCGGCGCCTGTCCTGATTCGTTTCAAGAAGCGCGTCGACCACCGCCAGTACAACGGCGCGGCGCTGCTGGGGCTGAAGAGCCTCGTGATCAAGAGCCACGGTTCGGCCGACGCCTACGCGTTTGAGTGGGCGATCAAACGCGGGTATGATGCCGTCAAAAACGGCGTGCTGGAGCGCCTCGCGCGCGCGATGGCGGATAATTCAGTGTCGCTCGGCGAAGGCGAACACGACGCGGGCGGCGCGGGCCATGCAAGCCCTGCCGCAGGCCATCACGCCGAACCTTCCGCTGCGCAATCCTCTAAAGCATAAATGGCCCAATCGACTCTCTATTCCCGCGTGCTCGGCACGGGCAGCTACCTGCCGCCTGACCGCGTCACGAACCAGCAGTTGACCGATCGTCTCGCGCAGGAAGGCATCGAGACGAGCGATGAATGGATCGTTGCGCGCACGGGCATCCATGCGCGCCATTTCGCCGCACCGGACGTCACGACCAGCGACCTCGCGCTCGAGGCGTCGCGTCGCGCGATCGAAGCCGCCGGCATCGATCCGCAGTCGATCGACCTGATCATCGTCGCGACTTCGACCCCCGATTTCGTGTTCCCGAGCACCGCGTGCCTGCTGCAGAACAAGCTCGGCATCAAGAACGGCGGCGCGGCATTCGACGTGCAGGCCGTGTGTTCGGGCTTCGCATACGCGATGGCGACGGCCGACAGCTTCATCCGCAGCGGCCAGCACCGCACCGCGCTCGTGGTCGGCGCGGAGACGTTCTCGCGCATTCTGGACTTCAAGGACCGGACGACCTGCGTGTTGTTCGGCGACGGCGCGGGCGCGGTGATCCTGTCCGCGTCGGAAGAGCCGGGCGTGCTCGGCAGCGCGCTGCACGCGGACGGCAGCTATTCGCATATCCTCTGCACCCCGGGCAACGTCAATCGCGGCGTGATCGAAGGCAGCGCGTTCCTGTACATGGACGGGCAGGCCGTGTTCAAGCTCGCGGTCAACGTGCTCGAGAAGGTCGCGATCGAGGCGCTCGCGAAGGCGAATCTCGCGCCCGAGCAGATCGACTGGCTGATTCCGCACCAGGCCAACATCCGCATCATGACCAGCACCTGCCGCAAGCTCGGCCTGCCGCAGGAGCGCATGGTCGTGACGGTCGACCAGCACGGCAATACGTCGGCTGCGTCGATCCCGCTGGCGCTCGACACCGCGGTGCGCGACGGTCGCATCCAGCGTGGCCAGCACGTGCTGATCGAAGGCGTTGGTGGCGGCTTCACCTGGGGCGCGTCGGTCTTCCGCTACTGATCCGCGGCGCGCAACTGCCGCGCGCGGATCCCGCCGGCGCGCCGTTCGTGCGCGCCGTCCGAATCGATTCAATTGGGGACGATATGAAATTTGCATTCGTATTTCCGGGGCAGGGCTCGCAGGCGGTCGGCATGCTCAACGCATTCGCCGATCTGGCCGTCGTGCGCGAGACGCTCCAGGAAGCGTCCGATGCACTCAATCAGGATCTCGGCAAGCTGATCGCCGAAGGCCCGGCCGAAGAGCTGAGTCTCACCACCAACACGCAGCCCGTGATGCTGACCGCAGCCTATGCGTGCTACCGCGCGTGGCAGCAGGCAGGCGGCCCGGCGCCGTCGATCGTCGCCGGCCACAGCCTCGGTGAATACACGGCGCTCGTCGCGGCCGGCGCGCTCGCGTTCAAGGACGCGGTGCCGCTCGTGCGCTTCCGCGCTCAGGCGATGCAGACCGCCGTGCCGGTGGGCCAGGGCGGCATGGCCGCGATCCTGGGCCTCGATGACGACACGGTGCGCGCCGTATGCGCCGAAGCCGCGGAAGCAGGCGTCGTCGAAGCCGTGAACTTCAATGCACCCGCACAGGTCGTTATCGCAGGCAACAAGGCCGCGGTCGAAAAGGCCTGCGAGATCGCGAAGGCGAAGGGTGCGAAGCGCGCGCTGCCGCTGCCGGTTTCGGCGCCGTTCCATTCGTCGCTGCTGAAGCCGGCGTCGGACCAGCTGCGCGACTATCTTGCGAACGTCGACGTCAAGGCGCCGCAGATTCCGGTCGTCAACAACATCGACGTCGCCGTGGTCAGCGATCCGGCTGCGATCAAGGATGCGCTGGTGCGCCAGGCCGCAGGCCCGGTGCGCTGGGTCGAGTGCGTGCAGCACATCGCCGGCACGGGCGTCACGCACGTGATCGAATGCGGTCCGGGCAAGGTGCTCGCCGGCCTGACGAAGCGCATCGACGGCAACCTGACGGGTGCGTCGGTGTTCGATCCGGCGTCGCTCGACGAAGCGCTCAAGCTGGTGACCGCCTGACGCGGCGCCTTTTCCCAAGAGACGGATATTCGATTCATGGACAAGACTCTCGATAAACAGGTTGCGATCGTCACCGGCGCGTCGCGCGGCATCGGCCGTTCGATCGCGCTCGAACTCGCGCGCCTGGGCGCGACGGTGATCGGCACGGCGACGAGCGAATCGGGCGCCGCCGCGATCACCGCGGCGTTCGCGGAAGCGGGCGTCACGGGCCGCGGCGCGGTGCTGAACGTCAACGACGCGGCAGCCGCCGAGGCGCTGATCGACGCGACCGTGAAGGAATTCGGCGCGCTGAACGTGCTCGTCAACAACGCGGGCATCACGCAGGACCAGCTCGCGATGCGGATGAAGGACGAGGACTGGGACGCGGTGATCGACACCAACCTGAAGTCGGTGTTCCGTCTGTCGCGCGCGGTGCTGCGCCCGATGATGAAGGCACGCGGCGGCCGCATCATCAACATCACGTCGGTGGTCGGCTCGGCCGGCAATCCCGGCCAGGTCAACTACGCGGCCGCAAAGGCCGGCGTGGCGGGCATGACGCGTGCGCTCGCGCGCGAAATCGGCAGCCGCGGTATCACCGTGAACTGCGTGGCGCCGGGCTTCATCGACACCGACATGACGAAGACGCTGCCGGAAGAACAGCAGGCCGCGCTCAAGACCCAGATTCCGCTCGGCCGCCTCGGCAGCCCGGAAGACATCGCCCATGCCGTCGCGTTCCTTGCATCGCCGCAGGCCGGTTACATCACCGGTACGACGCTGCACGTGAACGGCGGCATGTACATGTCGTAACGATTTTCGTTTACCATCCGCGCCGTATCCCGTTTTTCAGGCGGATCGGCGCTTGATCGACCATCAAGCCAACGTGCGTTTTGGCGTCAGCAAACCTGATAAAATGCGCGCACTTGTAAATCTGAACTTTCCCTCGGAGGGGTAATGGACAACATCGAACAACGTGTCAAGAAGATCGTCGCTGAACAACTGGGCGTCGCGGAAGCCGAGATCAAGAACGAAGCTTCGTTCGTGAACGACCTGGGCGCCGACTCGCTCGACACCGTCGAACTGGTGATGGCTCTGGAAGACGAGTTCGGCATGGAAATCCCGGACGAAGAAGCAGAGAAGATCACGACCGTTCAGCAAGCGATCGATTACGCTCGCGCAAACGTCAAGGCGTAACGAGCGCCTTTCGCGCTTGTCCGCCACGTCGCCGCGATCTTCGCGATTGACGCGCCATCCTGCCGGCTTCGCGCCGGACGGACTAACAGCCACAGGGCTCGCAGGGCTGGTTCCTGTGGCCACTGTGGCTTTTGCTTTTGTCATCCAATAATGGAAAAGAGGTTACCGTGAGCCGCCGTCGTGTTGTTGTTACAGGCCTGGGGCTGATTTCGCCTGTTGGCAATAATGTTGCCGACGGCTGGGCCAATCTCGTCGCCGGCAAGTCCGGTATTGCCACCGTCGCGAAGTTCGATGCGTCGAACCTCGCCTGCCATTTCGCGGGCGAAGTGAAGGGTTTCAGCGCCGAGGAGTACATCCCGGCGAAGGAGGCCCGGAACATGGATACGTTTATCCATTACGGCATCGCCGCCGGTGTCCAGGCCATCCGGGACAGCGGGCTGGAAGTGAACGAAGCCAATGCGGAACGCATCGGCGTGCTGGTCGGTTCCGGCATCGGCGGCCTGCCGATGATCGAAGATACGCACCAGACCTACGTCGATCGCGGCGCGCGCCGGATTTCGCCGTTCTTCGTGCCGGGTTCGATCATCAACATGATCTCGGGTCACCTGAGCATCATGTTCGGCCTGAAGGGCCCGAACCTTGCCGCCGTCACGGCCTGCACGACCGGCCTGCACAGCATCGGCCTCGCGGCGCGCCTGATCCAGGCCGGCGATGCCGACGTGATGGTCGCGGGCGGTGCCGAATCGACGGTGTCGCCGCTCGGCATCGGCGGTTTCGCGGCAGCGCGTGCGCTGTCGACCCGCAACGACGATCCGGCCACCGCATCCCGTCCGTGGGACAAGGACCGCGACGGCTTCGTGCTGGGCGAGGGCGCCGGCGTGATGGTGCTCGAGGAGTACGAAGCGGCGAAGGCCCGCGGCGCGAAGATCTACGCGGAAGTCTCGGGCTTCGGCATGACGGGCGACGCGTACCACATGACCGCGCCGAACATGGACGGCCCGCGCCGCTGCATGGTCGCGGCACTGCGCGACGCCGGCGTGAATGCCGACGAGGTCCAGTACCTGAACGCGCACGGCACGTCGACGCCGCTGGGCGACAAGAACGAGTCCGACGCGGTGAAGGCGGCCTTCGGCGAGCATGCGTACAAGCTCGTCGTGAACTCGACGAAGTCGATGACGGGCCACCTGCTGGGTGGCGCGGGCGGCCTCGAATCGGTGTTCACGGTGCTGGCGCTGCACAACAGCGTGTCGCCGCCGACCATCAACATCTTCAACCAGGACCCGGAGTGCGATCTCGATTACTGCGCGAACACCGCGCGTGACATGAAGATCGACGTCGCCGTGAAGAACAACTTCGGCTTCGGCGGCACCAACGGCACGCTGGTGTTCAAGCGCGTCTGACGCCGCAATCGCTTGACGAGTCCATTCGATGCTCCGGCCGGGCGTCCGCAGCGCTTTGCGTTGCGGGCCTCGGCCGTGTCGTATCTCGTGCTGGCCGCGTTCGTCGCGTCGGCTGCCGCGTCGGCCTACCTGTTCTTGGCGCCGCGTGCGGGCGCTGCCGCCG
>NZ_JAAGPP010000100.1:0-35274 GCF_017104975.1 Burkholderia sp. Ac-20344 | reverse complement strand
ACCCTCGCTGTTCAAGGGCTCCTGAGCGGCCGTGGCGAACGCCTGCGCACCCGAAACCCCGGCCGCCGCGCCGTCCGTGCGGCGGCGTCTCGCCGCACTGCTCTACGAAGGCGTGCTGCTGTTCGGCGTGGTGTTCTTCGCCGGGCTCGCGTTCAGCCTCGCGACGCAGCAACGCAACGGCCTCGTCCATCACAACCTGCTCGCCGCCTGGATCGCGCTCGTGGTCGGCGCGTACTTCGTCTGGTTCTGGACGCACGGCGGCCAGACGCTGCCGATGAAGACCTGGCGGCTGCGGCTCGAATCGTCGCGCGGCCGGCCGCTGACCGCCGGCCACGCGCTCGTCCGCTATGCACTCGGCTGGCTGTGGTTCCTGCCGCCGCTCGCACTGCACCCGCTCCTCGGCCTGTCGGTGCCCGTTACGCTCGCGCTCACCGCCGCGTGGATCGCCGTGTGGGCCGGCGCCGCCCGGCTGCATGCCGGCCGCCAGTTTCCGCACGACCGGATCGCACGCACGCGCGTCGTCGCGATGCCACGCTGACGCGCCGCATTCGCCTGACGAACGCACCTCGCCGGGGCGACTCCCGCCCGGCCCGACAGCCCTGCCAGACAACGATCGAACGTTCCGTACGGCAGGTTACGCAACGTCGCGTCATTCACTGCTAAACACCCTGCAGCGGGCGTAATAAGAACGTCTTGTGACTGTCACGGCACAGTCACGCCCGCATGGCGGAATGCCGGTAATGTCAACCGGCGCGAGTCATGCATGGGCCAGAAAACGTCCGCGACCTCCCTGTTCCGTCACCCCATCGGCGCCCGCGCCGCCACCGCCTTCCTGTCGGGTTCTGCCGCAACCGACGGGCTGGTGTCGCAAGAACCGCCGGCCGGGCACGCTACGCAGCATGGCGACCCGGACTCGTCTGCTCATCGCTACCGCACCATCTGGCTGTCCGACATCCACCTCGGCTCGAGCGGCTGCCAGGCGCCGTACCTGCTCGACTTCCTGCGCCACAACGATTCGGAGTACCTGTACCTCGTCGGCGACATCATCGACGGCTGGCAGCTGAAGAAAGGCTGGTACTGGCCGCAGGCGCACAACGACGTCGTGCAGAAGATCCTGCGCAAGGCACGCAAGGGCACCCAGGTCGTCTACATCCCCGGCAACCACGACGAAGGGGCGCGGCAGTTCTGCGACCTCGCATTCGGCGACATCCAGGTGCGCGGCGAGGCGTTCCACACGACGCTCGCGGGCAAACGTTTGTGGATCGTGCACGGCGACCTGTTCGACGGCGTGATCCAGCACGCGAAATGGCTCGCGTACCTCGGCGACACGCTCTACACGCTGATCCTCGTGCTGAACCGCTGGTTCAACCGGATCCGCAGCCGGCTCGGCTTCCAGTACTGGTCGCTGTCGCAGTACCTGAAGCACCAGGTCAAGAACGCCGTCAACTTCATCTCGCAGTTCGAGACCGTGATGACCGACGAGGCGCGCCGCCGCGGCTGCGACGGCGTCGTGTGCGGCCACATCCACAAGGCGGAGATCCGCGACATCGACGGCGTGCTGTACTGCAACGACGGCGACTGGGTCGAAAGCCTGTCCGCGCTTGTCGAAACGATGGAAGGCGAACTGAAGATCGTCTACTGGACGGTGATGCGCACCGCACCGTCGGAGACCACGTCGCGCAAGGCCAAGGCCACTGCCTGACACAACCCGCACTTACAGGACAAAGCCGCGATGAAGATCATGATCGTCACCGACGCGTGGGAACCGCAGGTCAACGGCGTCGTGCGCACGCTGAAGAGCACGTCGCGCGAACTCACTGCGCTCGGCCACCGCGTCGAACTGCTGACGCCACTGGAATTCCGCACGATCCCCTGCCCGACCTACCCCGAGATCCGCCTGTCGATCCTGCCGTACCGCAAGCTGCGCGCGCGGATCGATGCATTCGCCCCCGATGCGCTGCACATCGCGACCGAAGGCCCGCTCGGGCTCGCCGCGCGGCGCTATGCGCGTTCGCGCAAGCTGCCGTACACGACCGCGTACCACACGCGCTTTCCGGAATACGTGCAGGCGCGCTTCGGCATCCCGCTTGCCGCGACCTACCGCTTCCTGCACTGGTTCCACGGCCCGTCGCTCGCGGTGATGGCGCCGACGCCGGTCGTCAAGCAGGACCTCGAGAAATTCGGCTTCACGAACGTCGTGCTGTGGACCCGCGGCGTCGATCTCGACGTGTTCCGGCCAATGGAATCGAAGGTGCTCAATACCGCGCGGCCGATCTTCCTGTACGTGGGCCGCGTCGCGATCGAGAAGAACGTCGAGGCGTTCCTGCGTCTCGACCTGCCCGGCTCGAAGTGGGTCGCGGGCGAAGGCCCCGCGCTCGCGGAGCTGAAGTCGCGCTATCCGGAGGCGAACTATCTCGGCGTGCTGTCACAGACCGAGCTCGCGAAGGTGTATGCTGCGGCCGACGTGTTCGTGTTCCCGAGTCGCACCGACACGTTCGGCCTCGTGCTGCTCGAGGCGCTTGCCTGCGGCACGCCGGTTGCCGCGTATCCCGTGACGGGCCCGATCGACGTGCTCGGCGAAGGCGACGCCGGCGCGATGCACGAGGACCTGCAGGAAGCCTGCCTCGAGGCGCTGAAGATCGAACGCACGACTGCGCGCGCGTGGGCCGAACGCTTCTCGTGGCGCGCGGCATCCGAGCAGTTCGCATCGCACCTGAAGCCGCTGCCGAAGACCGCGTACTCGCCCGCCGAAGGTGCCGCCGTTTGAAACGAGACCTGAACGACAAGACCCCGCCCCCCGGCGCCACGCCGCAACGGCACCGCCCGTTCGACGAGGAAGAGCCGCACGCCGACGCGGACGTGCACGCGCACGAACCGCTCGGCCCCGACGATCGGCTGACGCCGCTGCCGCCGAACCCGTACAAGCGCCACCGCGGCATCACGCGCGCCTGGTACGCGCTCAAGCATTCGCTGAACGGCTTTCGCGTCGCGATCCGCGAGGAGAGCGCGTTTCGCCAGGAACTCACGCTCGCCGCGCTGATGCTCCCGATCGGCGCGTTCGCACCGGTGCCGGCCGCGTCACGGGCGCTGCTGATCGCGTCGGTGCTGCTCGTGCTGATCGTCGAGCTGCTGAACTCGAGCGTCGAGGCCGCGATCGACCGCATCTCGCTCGAGCGCCACGAACTCTCCAAGCGCGCGAAGGACCTCGGCAGCGCAGCCGTGACGGTCGCGCTGTTCGCATGCGTGACGACATGGGGCTTCGTGCTCGGCCCGGTCGTCGCACGCTGGCTCGGTTTCTAGAAAGCCGCCCCGCGGACACCCGGCGCACCGTCCGCGTGCGGCGCTGCACCATGGGCCGCACGGGGCTGCGATCACGAAATGCCCCGATGTGGCGAAACCCCGGTTTATAATCGTCCGCTAGACATAGAACAGCAACCCGCGCCGGACGAATCACGCAGCATCGATTGCAGCGCCCGCCAGTCCGGCACACACAGGGCCGGACGACATGGAAGCGAAACCTCCCCGCCGCACCCGCGAACGGATTCTCGAGTTGTCGTTGAAACTCTTCAACGAGATCGGCGAGCCGAACGTCACGACCACGACGATCGCCGAGGAAATGGAAATCAGTCCAGGCAACCTGTACTACCATTTCCGCAACAAGGACGACATCATCAACAGCATCTTCGCGCAGTTCGAGCAGCAGATCGAACGGCGGCTGCGCTTTCCCGAAGATCATCGTCCAACGATCGACGAAACCTGGTCGTACCTGCAGTACATGGCCGATTTCATGTGGACCTACCGGTTCCTGTATCGCGACCTCAACGACCTGCTCGCCCGCAACCGCACGCTCGAGACGCACTTCAAGCAGATCATCAGCCACAAGGTGCGCTTCGCGCGCGAGATGTGCGAACTGCTCGTGTCCGACGCAGAGATGGTCGCGACGCCCGCCGAGATCGAGGTCATCGCCACCAACATGGCCGTCATTTCGACGTACTGGCTGTCGTATCAGTACGTGATGCATCCGCGCAAGTACAACGACCAGGACGCGATCCGCGAGGAACTGCACCAGGTCAGCATGCATGTGATCTCCGTGATGGCACCGTACCTGCGCGGCCGCTCGCGCCAGCTGTTCGACGACCTGGTCTCCGGCAAGCTGCCGAAGCGCCAGTTCACCGACTACCTGCCGCCGCGCGACGGCTCGCCGCGCCCAGCCGGCAGCCCGGTCGCCATCAAGGATTCCAAGCAATGAAGGCAGTTTGTGTTTACTGCGGCTCGTCGCCAGGCGTGCGGCCCGTCTATGCCGACGCCGCGCGCGCATTCGGCCGCGCGCTCGTCGGCGCGGGCCTCACGCTCGTCTACGGCGGCGGCCGTGTCGGCCTGATGGGCGTGATCGCCGACGAAGTGATGGCGGCCGGCGGCCATGCGGTCGGCGTGATCCCCGAACTGCTCGTCGACAAGGAAGTCGGCCATACGGGGCTGTCGGAACTGCACGTCGTGCCCGACATGCACCACCGCAAGAAAATGATGGCCGACCTCTCCGACGCGTTCGTCGCGATGCCCGGCGGCGCCGGCACGCTCGAGGAGCTCTTCGAGGTCTACACGTGGGCGCAGCTCGGCTATCACCGCAAGCCCGTCGCGCTCTACAACATCGATTCGTTCTACGATCCGCTGATCGCGCTGCTGCGCCATACGGTCGACGAGGGCTTCATGCGTCCGGCCTATTTCGACGCACTGTGCGTCGAATCGGAACCTGTCGAACTGATCGAGCGACTACGTCGCTACCAGCCGCCCGCCACCGACAAATGGGCGCCCGACGCAGCCAAGTAAACTTCACCGGAACCCGTCGATGACCGCACCGTCCGAGCGCAAGGCCGTCCTCATCACCGGCGCAAGCCGCGGCATCGGCCGCGCGACCGCCGTACTCGCGGCCGAGCGCGGCTGGGACGTCGGCATCAACTACACGCGTGACGCGGCGGCGGCAGAACTCACCGCGCAGGCGGTCCGCGACGCGGGCGGCCGTGCGTGCGTCGTCGCGGGCGACGTCGCGAACGAAGCCGACGTCGTCGCGATGTTCGACACCGTCGCGGCCGCATTCGGCCGCTTCGACGCGCTCGTCAACAACGCGGGCATCGTCGCGCCGTCGATGCCGCTCGCCGACATGCCGGCCGACCGGCTGCGGCGGATGTTCGACACCAACGTGCTCGGCGCGTACCTGTGCGCGCGCGAAGCCGCGCGCCGGCTGTCCACCGATCGTGGCGGCCGCGGCGGCGCGATCGTCAACGTATCGTCGATCGCCTCCCGGCTCGGCTCGCCGAACGAATACGTCGACTACGCGGGCTCGAAAGGCGCGGTCGACTCGCTGACGATCGGCCTGGCGAAGGAACTCGGCCCGCACGGCGTGCGCGTCAATGCGGTACGCCCCGGCCTGATCGAGACCGAAATTCACGCGAGCGGCGGCCAGCCGGGCCGCGCGGCCCGCCTCGGCGCGACGACGCCGCTCGGCCGTGCGGGCGAGGCGCAGGAGATCGCCGAGGCGATCGTCTGGCTGCTCGGCGACGCGGCGTCCTACACGACGGGCGCCCTGCTCGACGTCGGCGGCGGCCGCTAACCTGACGCGCGGCGCAACAAATCCGCCGCCGGAAACACCCAGTCGTCACGGCACCACAAATCTCCACAATTTCGCGACGATTTCGGTAAACAACCGTAATAGTTCCGTGCTCTACTAGCGGGCAGTCAGACAGGCGTCATCAACGTCTGTTCTTTGCCGCCTTGATGCGGCCCTTAATGGTCCGGCCCATGTCGCCGGACCGGCTCGACTCGACCCGAGATCTTTTCCATGCCTGGAACCGCAGCGCCCAGCCGGCGACGCACGCCCGTGCCCGCCTCGGCCGCGCACACCCGCTCGTCTGCCGAGACCGACGTCACCGCGACGCTCGACGCCGCCGGCACCCCCATCGCGTCATCGCTCCCCTCCGCCAGCACCACGCGCGATCGCTCGCTCCTGCTCGGCTGGCGCGCATGGCTGTTCGTCGCCGCGCTGGTGTGCGCGTACACGCTGCCGGGCGTGCTCGGCCACGATCCGTGGAAACAGGACGAAACCTACACGTTCGGCATCATTCAGCACATGCTCGAGACCGGCGACTTCGTCGTGCCGACCAATGCCGGCCTGCCGTTCATGGAAAAGCCGCCGCTTTACGCGTGGGTCGCGACCAGCCTCGCCTGGCTGCTGCAAAGCGTGATGCCGCTGCACGACGCGGCGCGGCTCGCAAGCGCGCTGTTCGCCGCGCTCGCATTCGGCTTCATCGCGCGCGCGGCGCGCGTCGCCAGCCGCGCGGACGCCTGGTTCGACCTGCGCGTGATCGGGCCGGTCGTGCTGAGCGCGGGCACGCTCGTCGTCATCAAGCACGTGCACGACATGATGACGGACGTCGCGTTGTTCGCGGGCACGGCAATGGCGTTCTGCGGGCTGCTCGAACTCGTGATGCAGCACGTCGCGCGCGCGCAGCAGATGCGACACGGGCTGCCGGTGCGTCCGGCGAACCGCTGGGCCGCGCCGATCCTTGGCGCGGGCGTCGGCGTCGCACTGATGACGAAGGGGCTGTTCGTGCCGCTCGTGTTCGCGGCCACGCTCACCTGCACGCCGGTGATCTACCCGGCCTGCCGCACCCGCTCGTTCGCACGCGCGCTCGGCGTCGCCGCGCTCGTGTTCGCGCCGTTCGCCCTGATCTGGCCGACCGCGCTGTTCCTGCGCTCCGAAACGCTGTTCATGGCGTGGTTCTGGGATAACAACGTCGGCCGCTTCTTCGGTTTCTCCGTCCCCGAACTGGGCGCGGAAAACGACAAGCCGTTCTTCATCCTGCGCGCGTTCCTGCTCGTCGGCTTCCCGGTCGCGCCGCTCGCGATCGCCGCACTCGCACGCGGTGCGTGGCGCGACTGGCGCACGCCGCGCGTCGCGCTGCCCGTCCTGTTCGCCGGCATCGGGCTCGCCGTGCTGCAAGTGTCCGCGACGTCGCGCCAGCTCTACATCCTGCCGTTCTTCGCGCCGCTCGCGCTGGTCGCCGCGCAGGCGATCGAACGCCTGCCGCGCCGCTTGCATCTCGCATGGGATTACCTGAGCCGGATCCTGTTCGGCACGGCCGTCGCGCTCGCCTGGGCGATCTGGGCGGTGATGGCCGATCCGGCCGCGTCACGTGCGGACCTCGCGCTGCTCGGCCGCTGGCTGCCGCTCGACTGGACGATGCCAATCGAACCCGCGCTCGTGATCGGCGCGCTCGCGCTGACGGTCGGCTGGCTGACGCTCCTGCCGAAGCTGCGCACGACGGGCCTGTGGCGCGGCGCGCTGTCGTGGGGCGCCGGCGCACTCGTCGCATGGGGACTCATTTACACGCTGCTGCTGCCGTGGCTCGACGTTGCAAAGAGCTACCGCTCGGTGTTCGACGACCTGAACGCGCATCTCGCGCTCGAATGGAACGACGGCGACTGCATGGCGAGCCTGCACGGGCTCGGCGAATCGGAAGCGCCGATGCTGTACTACTTCTCCGGCATCCAGCACACGCCGATCAATGATGCGACGACGACGCGCTGCACCTGGATGATCGTCCAGGGCGTACGGGCCGTCGATCCGGCGCCCGGCAGCGAATGGAAACTGTTCTGGACGGGCGCCCGCCCGGGCGACAACGACGAACTGCTGCGCGTGTACATGCGCACGCCCGAACGGCCTCTGCAGTGATGCAGGGCGGCACGGCGTGCTTGCCTTCATTTGGGGGGTGGAGCGGTTAGCTCCGCCGCCTGAGCAGCGAACAACCGCCGGGAAATGCGCACCGCCGACCGGTGTCCCCGGCCGACGCGACGGCCGCGCGACTCGGCGGGCCCGCCCCCTCCCCTTGTCACGCGGCCGCCCGGACCTTCAGAACGAGGAACCGGGCTCGCGAAGAAACGCCGACTCTTCGTCGGTCGAGGCACGACCGAGAATTGCGTTCCGGTGCGGAAAGCGGCCAAAGCGCTCGACGACGGCCGCGTGCAGCAACGCGAAGCGGTGATAACTCTCGCACCCTGCCTCGTCGCGGATGCCCGCGCACAGGCGCACGGCCTCGCGCTGGCTCTCGACCGACTCGTCATGCTCGAACGGCAGATACGCAAACGCGCGGTGATGTCCGCTCGGCAACTGCGCATCCCAGCCGGCCGCGACGATGCGGCGCGCAAGCCCGAGCGCCTTCGGATCGGCGGCAAACGCGCGCGGCGTACCACGATGGATGTTGCGCGAGAACTGGTCGAGCACGACGATCAACGCAAGCGCCCCCGACGGCGAGCCTGCCCAGTGATCGCATGCGCCGTCGCACGCGGCGTCGAGCAGTGCGCCGTAGCGCGTGCGCAGCACGTCGTCGAACGCCGCGCCGCCGTTGAACCAGACCTTGCGGTTTTGCCCGAATTCGGCCGAGCCCGGCTCGCCGAACCAGAAATCCAGAATCTCCCGCGCTTGCGGATCCAGCGCCGCTGCGCTCGCGTGAGTGGTGTCGATCGTCATGCAAACTCCAGTACGACGCGCCGGGTGCGCGCGCTCTTCTTTTCCAGTTTCGCTACCCGCAGTTCGCCGACTTCGGACGTGTTGCGCACATGCGTGCCACCGCACGGCTGCAGGTCGACCTGCTCGATGCGCAGCAGCCGCACGCGGCCGAGGCCCATCGGCGGCTTCACGCTCATCGTGCGCACGAGGTCCGGCCACTCGGCCATCTCGTCGTCGGTGATCCATTCGGTCGTAACCGGGTGCGCGCCGACCACCAGGCCCGCGAGGCGTCGCTCGACATCGTCGCGGTCGATCGCGTCGGACGTCGCGAAATCGAGCCGCACGTAGTCGGCCGTCACGCTACAGCCGTCCACCGCGTAGGGCAAATACCGCGCACATCAGGTGCGCGGCCGTATGCAGGCGCATGTGCCGGTAGCGGCGCAGCCAGTCGATCTCCGCGACCACGCGCGTGCCGGGCGCGAGCGCCGCGACGCTCGCCTCCTGCCCCGGTGCGGGCACGTGCACGGCATCGTCGGGGGTCGCACCGTCGAACCTGGCCTTGCGCGTATCGGCAATCGCGATCGTGCTGCCGTCGGGCAGCGTCAGCGTGCCGGTGTCGCCGGCCTGGCCGCCGCCGAGCGGATAGAACACGGTGCGGTCGAGCCGGATGCCGTCGTCGCCGACGGCCAGCACGACCGCGTCGCATTGGGTGAGGTACGCGTCTTCGCGAAACAGCGCTTGTGTCGTCATCGGGCGAGCCTCGTATCGATTGGGGGAAGCGGCTAGTGTCGCGCCGCGCGGCGCACGCGCCCAGACGCAGATCGTTCCGCGCGCGGGCGGCGGCGTACCGGTCGATCAACCGGGCCGGTTGCGCATCCAGTCGGCCGTGTCGTAGAACGAATGCATGAGCCGCTCGCGCAGCGGCTCGGGCAACCCGATGTCGTCCATCGCCCACGCCATGCAGCGCAGCCACTGGTCGCGCTCGACCGACGCGATCGGGAACGGCAGGTGCCGCGCGCGCAGCCGCGGATGGCCGAACCGGCTGATGTAGTGGTCGGGACCGCCGAGCCACCCGCACAGGAACCAGAACAGCTTGTCGCGCGAACCGTCGAGCGATGCCGGGTGAATCGCGCGAATCTGCGCGAACTCGGGCTCGAGGTCCATCAGGTCGTAAAAGCGGTCCACCATTTCGCGCACGCGGGCTTCGCCGCCCACGAGCTCGAACGCCGTCGGCTGCGACGGCGCATCGTCATTCACATCGGTCATACGGATAGTCGGAAAACGGGATCTTCGGGGCCGCCGCGACGCTCATGCGTCGCGCAGCGACTGCAGCGCGGGGCGCCGCAACACATTATGCAGGCTCAGCCAGCCGGCCGCACCGGCGCACACGACGCCGGCCGCGATGCCGGCCGGCACGAGCCACGGATCGACGGCGAGCTGGAAGTCGAACACGCGTGACGCGAGCACCCAGCCGACCGCGATCGCGCCCGCCGACGCCAGCGCACCGGCCAGCGTGCCGACCACGACGAACTCGGCACGCTGCACCGCGCTCACCTGCGCGCGCGACGCGCCGAGCGCACGCAACAGCGCGGCCTCGCGCACACGTTCGTCGCGCGTGCCGGCAAGCGCCGTGTACAGCACGAGCACGCCGGCCGCGAGCGTGAACGCGAACAGGAACTGCACCGCACCGACCACCTGCAGCATCATCCGCTGCAACTGCGCGAGGATCGGCGCGACGTCGATCGCGGTCAGGTTCGGGTAGCGCGCGATCAGCGGATCGAGCAGCGCGGCGTCCGACGCCGGCAAATGGAAGCTCGTCAGGTAAACAGCCGGGAAATCCTTCAGCACCGGCGGCGGCATCAGCACGAAGAAGTTGACGCGGAACGAGCCCCAGTCGAGCTTGCGCACGCTCGTGATCGGCGCGTCGACCGTCAGCCCCGTCACGTCGAAGCGCAGCACGTCGCCCGGCTTCACGTTCAGCGTCTTCGCGAGGCCGGCCTCGATCGAGATCTGCGGTGTAGCCGCGGTGCCGAACCAGTCGCCTTCGACGATCCGGTTGTCGGACGGCAGCTCGGTCGTATAGGACAGGTTGAACTCACGGTCGACGAGCCGGCGCGCCTCGTCGGACGGGTACGCGTCCGGATTCACCGGCTTGCCGTTGATCGCGACGAGACGGCCGCGCACCATCGGCGCGGGCACCGCGTCGCGCACGCCGTGCGCGGCCAGATAGGCCGCGACGTCGGCGCGCTGGTCGGGCTGGATGTCGATCAGGAACTGGTTCGGCGCATCGGGCGGCGTCGACTGCCGCCAGCCCGCGACGAGGTCGTTGCGCGTGATCGCGATCAGCAGCAGGCACATCAGGCCGAGCGCGAGCGCGGTGATCTGCAGCGCGCTGGCCGTGCCGCGCCGGTGCAGCGACGCGAGCGCGTAGCGCCAGCCGACGCCCGCGGCCACGCGTGCGTTGCGCACCGCGCGCGCGGCGGCAAACAGCACGAGCCGCGCGATCAGCGCGAAACCGACCAGCGCGCCGGCGAAACCGCCCGCGACGATCAGCCCGAGCTTCAGGTTGCCGGCGGCCACGATCAGCAGCCCCGCGAACAGCACGACGCCGACCGCATACGCGGCCCACGCGGTGCGCGACGCGTCGCCCCACTCGCGCCGCAGCACGCGCACCGGCGGCACGCGCGTAAGCGGCACGAGCGGCGGCAGCGCGAAGCCGAGCAGCAGCACGAGCGCGGCGCCTACACCGATCAGCGCCGGCCACAGCGTGGGGGGCGGCAACACCACGTCGATCAGGCCGCCGAGCGCGGCCAGCAGCGCCCAGTGGCCGCCGTAGCCGAGCACCGCGCCCGCGGCACCGGAAACGATCCCGATGCCGGTGAATTCGAGCGCGAACAGCGCGCCTAGCGTGCGGCGGCTCACGCCGAGGCAGCGCATCGTCGCGCAGCCGTCGAGGTGGCGCCGCATATAGCGCTGCGCGGCCATCGCGATCGCGACCGCCGCGAGCAGCGCGGTCAGCAGTGCGACGAGCGTCAGGAAGTGGCGGGCGCGATCCAGCGTCTGCCGCACCTGCGGCTGGCCCTCCTGCAACGACTCGAGACCGACGCCGCGCAGTTTGCCGCCGTCGACGCGTGCGTGCGCATACGCTTCGAAGCGCGCGACGGCCTGCTGGTCGCCGGCGACCAGCAGCCGGTATGTGACGCGGCTGCCGTAGCCCGTGAGCCCCGTCGCGGCGAGCTCGTCCGCACGCATCATCAGCCGCGGTGAAAAATTGACGAACGAAAAACCGCGATCGAGTTCGCGGGAGATCGATGCGGCGACCTTGAACGTGCGCAGCCCGACGCGCACCGTATCACCGGCCTTCAGGTGCAGCGCATCGAGCAGCGCAGGATCGGCCCACACGGTGCCGGGCGCGGGAATCTCGGCCGCCTTCCGCGCGGCGGCGGCGCCGGCCGGCAGGATCTCGACCGCGCCGCGCAACGGATATCCGGGCGACACGGCCTTCACGGCCGCGAGGCGCGAGGGCGCTGCGTCGGTCGCCTGCCCGCCCGTGGCGGACGCGATCATGCTCGGGAAGATGGCGGTCGTCGCGGTACGCAGGCCGAGCGCACGGGCCTGCCGGTCGAACGACGGATCGACGGGGCGATCGCCCCGCACGACGAAATCGGCGCCGAGCATCTGGCGCGCGTCACGCTCGAGCCCCTGGCGCAGCCGGTCGGCGAGGAAACCGACGCTCGTCAGCGCCGCGACCGCGAGCACCAATGCGAGGACGAGCAGCGTCAACTCGCCCGCGCGCCAGTCGCGCGCGGTCATGCGTGCGGCCTGGCGGATCAGGTCGCGCAGACCGAAGCGGCCGGCATGCGCGGGCACCTCATGGCCGGGTTGCCCGGCCGGCGGCTGCGCCGCGTGTTGCCGCCCCTTCAATCGCGTTTCCCCCCGATCGAGTTCAGGCGCGACACCATGTGGTTCGCCATGCCGCGAAAGCCGCCCGAGACGCCGCGCCACAGGCGCGGGAGCGCCCACGCCGAAGCCGCGATGAAAGCGGCGAGCAGCACGAGGAACGCGAGCGGAACGAAGAACGCGAGCGCGAGCCCGCCGACCACGAGGCCGTCCTCGGTCGACGATGCGATCCAGTTCGAAATCGGTTCGGGAGACAGGTTGATCATCGCGCGCGTGCCTGCCTTCGCCACGTGCGCGGCACCGGCGAGCGAGCCGCCGGCGAGCCCCGCGACCGCGAGCATGGTCGGATCGGCATGGCCGAGCGCGCCGGCTGCGAGGACGGCGCCGGCCGGGATGCGGATGAAGGTGTGCACGGCATCCCACAGCGAGTCGAACGCGGGAATCTTGTCGGCAAGGAATTCGGTGACGGCGAGCACGGCTGCGGCGCCGATAACCCACGGCGACATCAGCACGGCCAGCGTGTCGGGCAAGTGGAGCCAGCCGAACCGCGCCAGCACGCCGGCGATCAGCACCGTCAGGTACAGGCGCAGGCCGCTCGCCCACGCGAGCCCCGCGCCGAGCGAAATGGCTTCGATCATGGCCCTCTCCTTGCACTTTCCGTGCGCTTTGCCGATTGATCGGATCGGGTCGGGTCGGAAAAACCGGCCGCGCGGCGCGTGGCGACCGGCACCGCGTGCCGCGAGAAGCACGACGGTATTCAGGCCCGAATGCGTTCCATTATAGACAGGCCACGGGGGCAGCCGGCGCAATTCAGCAGTGCGGCACCCGGGCGCGGGCGCACCCGGAGGCCTTATTCAGGCAGCCGACGACAGCTTGAGGCCGATCAGCCCCGCGACGATCAGCGCGGCGCTCGCGACGCGCGCGACGGTCAGCGCCTCGCCCATCATCACGATGCCGAACACGAACGCACCGACCGCGCCGATGCCCGTCCACACCGCGTACGCGGTGCCGAGCGGCAACTGGCGCATCGCGACCGCGAGCAGCCCGAAGCTGGCCAGCGCCGTCACGATCGTAAACACCGAAGGACCGAGCTTCGTGAAGCCGTCCGACGATTTCATGCCGGCCGCCCAGGCCACTTCCAGCAATCCGGCAATCAACAACAATACCCACGCCATCTCGACGTACTCCGTATCGGATGGGGCCGTCCCCGTTGAAGCGAATGACCCGGAGTCGTCCCCGGGCGGCGCCGAGTATAACAAGATGCTTACAGACGCAACGCGTGGCCGGCAGCCGATCGGGGGCGAGATCGGCCGGGCCCGGTCAGTTCGATACGCGCTTCGGCGTGATGCCGCCGACGCAGCGGTCGTCGCGGTATAGCGCCCACTCCTCGCACACGCGGCCGTCCTCGAATACGCACATGCCGACCTGCCCGCTCGCCAGGTTGCGGATCGTGTGGCGGCCGCCGAGCTTGGCGCAATTGACCGACGCGGGATTGGCCATCGCCTGCTGGGACGACGGCGGTTGCTGCCCGGGCGGCAGCGGTTGGGCGAACGCGCCAGACGCAGCAAGCGCCAGCGCACAGATGACGACCAGACGGACGGACATTGCACGCTCCTCGTTTTCGTTCGCGGAGCGGTCAGGATAACGGGGAATGAGCGCCGGGTGTGCAACGCGCGCGTCGGCCGCGACACTGTCGCGTCGACGCAACCCTGTCGGCGTGCGACGTCACGCGCTCGTGCGCCGCTGCGGCCCGGCCAGGCCCGTCATGCGGCGCCGACGAGCCGGTAGCCGACGCCCGTCTCGGTGACGATGTACTCGGGCTGCGCCGGGTCGCGCTCGAGCTTCTGGCGCAGGTGCGCCATGTAGATGCGCAGGTAGTGGTGGCTTTCGACGTGCGACGGCCCCCACACGTCGCGCAGCAGCTGGCGGTGCGTGAGCACGCGCCCCGCGTGCCGCACGAGCGTCGCGAGCAGCCGGTATTCGAGCGGCGTCAGGTGCACGATCTCTCCGTCGCGCCACACCTGACGCATCGCGAGATCGACGGTCACGGTGCCGAAGGTCACCTTCGGCGACTCGTTCGCGCCGCCCTGGTTGCGCCGGCGCAGTTGCGCGCGGATCCGCGCGCGCAGTTCGGACACGCCGAACGGCTTGGTCAGGTAATCGTCGGCGCCCGCGTCGAGCGCCGCGACCTTCTCGTCTTCCTGCGTGCGCGCGGACAGCACGATCACCGGCACCTCGGACCAGCCGCGCAGCTCGCGGATCACGTCGAGGCCGTCGGTATCGGGCAGGCCGAGGTCGACGATCACGAGATCGGGCTTGCGCGTCGCCGCGTCGATCAGCCCCTGCTTGCCCGTCTCGGCCTCGTACACCGCAATGTCCTCCTCCTCGAGCGCGGCGCGCACGAAGCGGCGGATCTGCTTTTCGTCCTCGATCAGGACGACGGTCAGGCTGGGTTCACTCATGGTCTGGCATTGACTCGGATGGGGACGATGCACCCGGCACATCGGGTTCGTCGTCGGATACGGCGGGCGCGGCCGGCGGCGTCTCGACCGGCAGCGTGAACCAGAAGCGCGCGCCCGTCACGTGGCCGTCGGGCGCGGTGCGGTTGAGCGCGCCGATTTTACCGCCGTGCGCCTCGACGATCGCGCGGCAGATCGCGAGGCCGAGGCCGATGCCCGGCGTCGCCGATTCCTTCTCGCCGCGCGTGAACTTGTCGAAGATCCGCGTTTCCATGCCGGCCGGCAGGCCCGGGCCGTGATCGTCGACGTACACGCGCACGAACGGCAGCCCGTCTTCGGTCGCGCGCTCGGCGCCGATCTCGAGCGGCGTATCGGGCGGCGTGTACTTCGCCGCGTTCTCGAACAGGTTGGTGAACAGGCGCTCCATCAGCACCGCGTCCATCTGCAGGAGCGGCAGGTCGGCCGGCAGTACGACGCGCGCGGGATGGCGCGCAAGCACGCGCTTGCATGCGGCGAGTGCGGCGCCGACGGTTTCCTCGAGCAGCGACCACTGGCGCTTCAACTGCAGGCTGCCGGCCTGCAGCCGCGCCATGTCGAGCAGGTTCGTGACGATGCCCGTCATCCGCAGCGCCTCGTCGTGGATCGCGTCGACGAGTTCGCCCTCGCGCTGCGCGAAGCGTTCGGCCGCCGCCGCGTCGCCGCCCTGCGCGGCCGCGCGCCCGTTCGCGAGCATCGACGAGAAGCCGACGATCGTCGTGAGCGGCGTGCGCAGGTCGTGCGAGATCGCCGACAGCAGCGAGTTGCGCAGCCGCTCGGATTCCATGCTCACCAGCGCGTCGCGCGCGATCTCCACGTAGTGCACGCGTTCGAGCGCGAGCGCGATCTGCGCGGCGAATGCGTCGAGCATCCGCTGCTGCTCCGGCACCTCGAGTTCGCGCGGCTCGCGCGACGCGACCGCGAGCACGCCGCGCGTGCGCATCGGCGCCTTCAGCGGCAGGTACAGCGCGGCCGTCGCGGGCAACGTATCGGTGCCGCGGCCGGCCGGCTTCTGCTGGTCGTACACCCACTGGCCGACGTCGCTGTCGAGATCGGCGCCCGTCAGCGTGACGGCCGCATCGGGCTCCTCGATCTTCTGCCGCACCTTGTCCGCGCTGTCCGGCAGCAGGAACGCGACGCGCGCGCGGAACACCTCGCCCACGTGGCGGCTGCCGATCTCGACGATCTGCTCGGTCGTCAGCGCGGCGCCCAGCTCGCGCGCCATCGCGTAGATCGCGCCGGTGCGGCGCTCGCGGCGCTGCGCAACGCTCGCCTGGCGCGTCAGCGTCGACGTCAGGTGACTGATCACGAGCGACGTCAGCAGCATCCCGAAGAAGGTCAGCAGGTACTGCGTGTCGCTGACCGAGAACGACATGCGCGGCGGCACGAAGAAGTAATCGAACGCGGCCACCGACAGGAACGACTGCAGCACGCCCGGGCCGCGCCCGAGCCGCACGGCCGAGAACACGACGCCGAGCAGGTACAGCATCACGAGGTTCGTGAGGTCGAGCCGCTCGGACACGAGACTCGCGACGACCGTGATCGCCGCGCAGATCGCGGCCGCGTACGCGTAGTGCCGCGGCGGCGAGCGGTGCGTGCCGAACTGCGCGAACGCATCGCGCCAGTCGCGCGCACGCGCGTCGAGCGGCGCGGCGCGCGCCTCGTCGCTCGCGGACGCACGGATCAGCATCAGGTCGACGTCGCCCGCTCGTTCGGCGAGCTGTTCGCCGAACGGCCGCGCGAACCGGCGCACGAGCCCGGCCTTCGGCGAGCCGCCCGCGACGATCTTCGACACGTTGCGCACCTTCGCATAGCCGATCAGCGCGGCGACCGCATCGGCGCCGGCGAGCGTGGCCGTCTCCGCGCCGAGTTCGGCCGCGAGCTTCAGCGCGTCGAGCGTGCGCTGCCGTCGCGCGTCGGGCAGCCGCTGCAAGCGCGGCGTCTCGACATAGACGGCGATCCAGTCGGCCTTCAGGCTCGCGGCGAGCCGCGCGGCCGCGCGCACGAGCGTCGGCGCCTCGGGGCCGGGACCGACGCACACGAGCAGCCGCTCGCGCGCCTGCCAGATGCGCTGGATCGAGCGGTCGGCGCGGTACTCGCGCATCTGCGCGTCGACGCGATCGGCCGTGCGCCGCAGCGCCAGTTCGCGCAGCGCGATCAGGTTGCCCTTGCGGAAGAAGTTGCGCACCGCGCGCTCGGCCTGCTGCGCGAGGTAGACCTTGCCGTCGCGCATCCGCTCGAGCAGTTCCTCGGCCGGCAGGTCGACGAGCGTGACTTCGTCGGCCGCGTCGAACACGCGGTCGGGCACCGTCTCCCACACGCGAATGCCGGTGATCGCGCCGACCACGTCGTTCAGGCTTTCGAGGTGTTGGACGTTGACGGTCGTGTAGACGTCGATGCCCGCGTCGAGCAGCTCGTACACATCCTGCCAGCGCTTCAGGTGCCGCGCGCCCTGCACGTTCGAATGCGCGAGCTCGTCGACGAGAATCAGTTGCGGCTGGCGCGCGAGCGCGGCGTCGAGATCGAATTCGGCGAGCGTGCGGCCGCGATAGTCGATGCGTGCGAGTGGCAGCACGTCGAGGCCGTCGAGCAGCGCGGCGGTTTCGCTGCGGCCGTGGGTCTCGACGATGCCGACGACGACGTCGACGCCTTCCTGCTGGCGCTGGCGCGCGGCCTGCAGCATCGCGTAGGTCTTGCCGACACCGGCCGATGCGCCGAAGAAGATCTTGAGCTGGCCGCGCCGCTGCTTTTCTTCGTCACGCTGCAGCTTGTCGAGGAGTTGGTCTGGATCGGGACGATTCATGCGTCAGAAAGGCGGAGCGCCCGGATGCGCGCGAGTACGAGCATTGTTGTTCCAAATCGCCGCAAAAGGCAAAGACGGCGCATGCGCCGTCGGAAAAGGACGCGCCCGGCGCGGATCGGGCCGCGCCGGACGCCGGTTGCCGCGCCGGAAGCCCGGACGCGCGGTCAGTGCGCGGCCTGCGCCGCGTCGAGCGCGAGGTTCAGCTTCAGCACGTTCACGCGCGATTCGCCGAGCACGCCGAACTGGCGGCCCGTCGTGTTCGCGGCGACGAGCTGCGCGACCGCGTCGGGCGCCAGGTTGCGCGCCTTCGCGACGCGCTCGACCTGGTACGCGGCGGCGGCCGGCGTGATCTCCGGATCGAGGCCGCTCGCCGACGCCGTCACGAGGTCGACCGGCACGGGCTTCGACATGTCGGTGCCCGCGTCGCGCAGTGCGGCGATGCGCCCCTTCACCTGGTCGGCGAGCGACGGGTTCAGCGGGCCGAGATTCGAGCCGCCGGAGCCGGACGCGTTGTACGGCATCGGCGACGTGGCCGACAGCCGCCCCCAGAAGTACTTCGGCGCATCGAACGGCTGGCCGATCAGCGCGGAGCCGACCGTCTTGCCGTCCTTCCCGATTAGGCTGCCGTTCGCCTGCGACGGGAACACGGCCTGGCCGAACACGGTCATCACGGCCGGGTACGCGAACCCCGTCACCGCGGTCAGCACGACAAAGATCACGACGAGCGGACGAATCAACGTTTTCATGATGTTTCCTTCAAGTACGGCCGGCTCAGGCCCAGCCGAGCGCAGCCAGCGTCATGTCGATCAGCTTGATGAACGGGAACGGCAGCAGCACGCCGCCGAGGCCGTACACCAGCAGGTTGCGGCGCAGCAGCGACGCGGCGCCGAGCGGCCGGTACGTGACGCCCTTCAGCGCGAGCGGGATCAGCGCGACGATGATCAGCGCGTTGAAGATCACCGCCGACAGGATCGCCGACGCCGGCGACGTCAGGTGCATGATGTCGAGCACGCGCAACTGCGGATACGTCGTCACGAACGCGGCCGGGATGATCGCGAAATACTTCGCGATGTCGTTCGCGATCGAGAACGTCGTCAGCGACCCGCGCGTCATCAGCATCTGCTTGCCGATCTCGACGATCTCGATCAGCTTCGTCGGGTTCGAGTCGAGGTCGACCATGTTGCCGGCCTCCTTCGCGGCCTGCGTCCCGGTGTTCATCGCCACGGCGACGTCGGCCTGCGCGAGCGCCGGTGCGTCGTTGGTGCCGTCGCCCGTCATCGCGACGAGGCGGCCGGCCGCCTGATGTTCGCGGATCGTCGCGAGCTTGGTTTCCGGCGTCGCTTCCGCGAGGAAATCGTCGACGCCCGCTTCCGCCGCGATCGCCGCGGCCGTCAGCCGGTTGTCGCCCGTCACCATCACGGTCTTGATGCCCATCTTGCGCAGTTCCGCGAAGCGCTCCTTGATGCCGCCCTTCACGATGTCCTTCAGCTCGATCACGCCGAGCACGCGGGCCGCGCCTTCATGCAGGTCGGCCACGACGAGCGGCGTGCTGCCGCGGCGCGCGACTTCGTCGACCGCGCGGCGCACTTCTTCCGGGAAGCGGCTGCCGTGCGTCTCGACGTAGCGGCGGATCGCATCGGCCGCACCCTTGCGGATCTCGCGGCCGGGCACCCCGGAGGACGTCCCGTTGGGGGACAGGTCGACGCCGCTCATCCGCGTCTGCGCGGAGAAGCCGATGAACGTCGCGTGCAACTGCCCCATGTCGCGCTGGCGAATGTTGAAGCGCTCCTTCGCGAGCACGACGATGCTGCGGCCTTCCGGCGTTTCGTCGGCAAGCGACGACAGTTGCGCGGCATCGGCCAGCGCTTCCTCGGTCACGCCCGGCGCCGGCACGAACGTCGATGCCTGGCGGTTGCCGAGCGTGATCGTGCCGGTCTTGTCGAGCAGCAGCACGTCGACGTCGCCGGCCGCCTCCACCGCGCGGCCCGACGTCGCGATCACGTTCGCCTGCATCATCCGGCTCATCCCGGCCACGCCGATCGCGGACAGCAGCCCGCCGATCGTCGTCGGGATCAGGCACACGAGCAGCGCGACGAGCGCGGTGATCGTCACGACGTGGCCGGCCTTCATCGCTTCGACCGAGAACATCGAGAACGGCAGCAGCGTCGCGGTCGCGAGCAGCATCACGA
Source organism: Burkholderia sp. Ac-20344 (assembly GCF_017104975.1). Taxonomy (NCBI): domain Bacteria; kingdom Pseudomonadati; phylum Pseudomonadota; class Betaproteobacteria; order Burkholderiales; family Burkholderiaceae; genus Burkholderia; species Burkholderia sp. Ac-20344. The sequence goes on along the minus strand of NZ_JAAGPP010000100.1, from coordinate 15,384 downwards.
TCGTCAGCGCGACGAGCAGGATCGTCAGCGCGATCTCGTTCGGCGTCTTCTTGCGCTTCGCGCCTTCGACCATCGCGATCATCCGGTCGAGGAACGCCTCGCCGGGGTTCGCCGTGACCTTGACGACGATCCAGTCGGACAGCACGCGCGTGCCGCCCGTGACCGACGAGAAGTCGCCGCCCGACTCGCGGATCACCGGTGCGGATTCGCCGGTGATCGCCGATTCGTCGACCGACGCGACGCCATCGACCACCTCGCCGTCGGCCGGGATCACGTCGCCCGCTTCGACGAGCACGACGTCGCCCTTGCGCAGCTCGGTCGCGGTCGTGATGCGGATCGGCGACTTCGGATGCGGCTCGTTGAGCTTCTTCGCCATCACGTCCTTCTTCGCGCTGCGCAGCGACGCGGCCTGCGCCTTCGAGCGCCCTTCGGCGAGCGCTTCGGCGAAGTTCGCGAACAGCACGGTGAACCACAGCCACAGCGCGATCGCGAGGATGAAGCCCGCAGGCGCCTCGGCCTGGCCGGCGAGCGCCGCGATCCACAGGATCGTGGTCAGGATGCTGCCGACGTACACGCAGAACATCACCGGATTGCGGAACTGCGTGCGCGGCGTGAGTTTCTTGAACGAGTCCACGATCGCCGGGCGCAGCAGCGCCGGATCGAACATGGACCGTGTTGCGGAATGTTGAGTCATTGCGATCTCTTCAATCTCTTGAGTCTTTTCAAGGTGTCGCCATGCGGGCGCGCATCACGCGCCCAGCCACATCATCAGGTGCTCGACGCCCGGGCCGAGCGCAAGCGCCGGCACATAGGTCAGCGCGCCCACCAGCAGCACGGTGCCGAGCAGCAGCACGACGAACAGCGGACCGTGCGTCGGCAGCGTGCCGCTCGTCACCGCGATGCGCTTCTTCGCGGCGAGCGAGCCGGCGATCGCCAGCACCGGCACGATCGTGCCGAAGCGGCCGAACCACATCGCGATCGCGGTCATCCAGTTGTAGAACGGCGTGCCGACCGTCAGGCCCGCGAACGCGCTGCCGTTGTTGTTGGCGGCCGAGCTGAACGCGTACAGGATTTCCGAGAAACCGTGCGGGCCCGGGTTCGCGATGCCGGCCTTGCCCGCATCGGCGAGCACGGCGATCGACGTGCCGACCAGCACCAGCAGCGGCGTGAGCAGCACGACGATCGACACCATCTTCATCTCGTAGGCCTCGATCTTCTTGCCGACGTATTCCGGCGTGCGGCCGATCATCAGGCCGGCGACGAACACCGCGAGCAGCGCGAACACGAGCATCCCGTAGAGGCCCGAGCCGACCCCGCCGTAGACCACCTCGCCCAGCTGCATCAGCAGCATCGGCACGAGGCCGCCGACCGGCGTCAGCGAATCGTGCATCGTGTCGACCGCGCCGCACGACGCAGCCGTCGTCGCGACCGTGAAGATGCCGGTCTGCGCGATGCCGAAGCGCGTTTCCTTGCCTTCCATGTTGCCGCCCGGCTGCAGCGCGCTCGCCGACTGGTCGACGTGCAGCGCGGCGAGCGTCGGGTTGCCGCCCTGCTCGGCGCTCACCTCGATGCCGATCGCGATCACGAACGCGACCGTCATCGCCGCGAGCACGGCGATACCCTGCCGGCGGTCGCCGATCACGCGGCCGAACACGAGACACAGCGCGGCCGGGATGATCAGGATCGAGAAGATCTGGACGAAGTTTGCGAACGGCGTCGGGTTCTCGTACGGGTGCGCGGAGTTCGCGTTGAAGAAGCCGCCACCGTTGGTGCCGAGCATCTTGATCGCTTCCTGCGACGCGACCGGGCCCATCGCGAGCGTCTGCTTCGTGAGCGGAGTCGGCACCGTCACCGCATTGCCCTTGTCGTCCTTCACCGGATTGCCCTGCGCGTCGAGCTTCGGCGCCGCATAGGTGCTCGCCTGCAGCACCGGCACGTCCTCGTACGCCTTCATGTTCTGGATCACGCCCTGGCTCATCAGCAGCCCGGCGACGATCATCGACATCGGCACGAGCACGTACATCGTCACGCGCGTGAGGTCGACCCAGAAGTTGCCGATCGTCTGCGCGGTATGACGCGCGAAGCCGCGGATCAGCGCGATCACGACGACGATGCCGGTTGCCGCCGACAGGAAGTTCTGCACGGTCAGGCCGAGCATCTGCGTCAGGTAGCTGACGGTCTGCTCGGGCGAATAGTCCTGCCAGTTCGTGTTGGTGACGAAGCTGACGGCCGTGTTGAACGCGCCGTCGACCGTCATCGCGCCGAACTGCTGCGGGTTGCCGGGCAGGACGCCCTGCAGGCGCAGCAGGCCGTAGAGGAACAGTGCGCCGAGCGCGTTGAACGCGATCGTCGCGATCGCGTACTGCTTCCAGTTCATCTCGCTGCCGGCGTCGACGCCGGCGATGCGGTACAGCGCGCGCTCGAGCGGCCTGAATACGCGCACGACACGCGCGCTGCCGTCCATCACCGCGGACAGGTAGCGCGCGACCGGCACGGCCGCCGCGAGCAGCACGACGACGAAGAGCACCGTCTGAAAGAGATTGTTCGCGTTCATTCGATGTCCTCCGCGCGCAGCAGCGCAAAGACGAGATACGCGAACAGCAGGGCCGTCGAGGCGCCCGCCAGCCAAAGCATCCAGGTCATGCCCGCCCCCCGCGACCGTATTGCACGAGCTTGTCGCAACCGGCAACCAAGCCGAGGATCAGCGCGGTGAAGAGCACCAGTGCGCCGATGAAAACCCCATCCATTTTTCTGTTCTCCATCGTCGAAATCAGACGACTAGAACCTTATGGGAACGCACGTAAAGGACGGGTCAAAGGTATCGGGGCGCGTATAAAAAACGCGTAAACGCGGAGATCGGCGAGACGACAGGAACCGGGAGGCGGGACGGACGGCGCCGTGGCGCCGCCCGGAAAAGCGTGCCGGCGTGGCGCCGGCACGAGGGGACGGGTCAGGGAACGAGGATCGTCGAGCCGGTGGTCTTGCGCGCTTCGAGATCTTCGTGCGCGCGGCCGACTTCCGCGAGCGGATAGCGCTGGTTGATGCTCGTCTTCACCTTGCCCGACAGCAGCACGTCGAACAGCTCGGCGGCAGCGGATTCGAGATCGGCGCGCTTCGCGATGTACGAGAACAGCGTGGGCCGCGTAAAGAACAGCGAGCCGCGCGACGAGAATTCCTTCGAGTCGATCGGCGGCAGCGGGCCCGACGCATTGCCGAAGCTGACGAACAGCCCGAGCGGCGCGAGGCTGTCGAGCGAGCCGATGTAGGTGTCCTTGCCGATCGAGTCGTAGACGACCGGCACGCCCGCGCCGTTCGTGATCTCCTTCACGCGCTGCGTGAAGTTCTCGCGCGTATAGACGATCGGATGGTCGCAGCCGTGCGCCTTCGCGAGCGCGGCTTTCTCGTCGGAGCCGACCGTCCCGATCACGGTCGCGCCGAGCGCCTTCGCCCACTGGCACACGAGCAGGCCGACACCGCCGGCCGCCGCGTGGATCAGGATCGTGTCGCCGGCCTTCACCGCGTACGTGCGGCGCAGCAGGTAGTGCGCGGTCAGGCCCTGCAGCATCACCGACGCCGCGTCCTCATAGCTGATGCCGTCCGGCAGCTTCACGAGCCGCTCGACCGGCATCACGCGTTCCTGCGCATACGCGCCCGGCGGCTGCCCGACGTACGCGACGCGGTCGCCCGCCTTGAGCGCGGTCACGCCTTCGCCGACGGCCGCCACCTCGCCCGCCGCCTCCATGCCGAGGCCACCGGGCAGCGGTTGCGGGTAAAGACCGGTGCGGAAATAGACGTCGATGTAGTTGAGGCCGACCGCGTGCTGCCGGATACGGACTTCACCCGCCTTCGGTTCGCCGACCTCGACATCGACCCACTTCATCACGTCCGGGCCGCCCGGCTGGTCGTATCGGATTGCTTTCGGCATCGTTTCGCTCCTCGTTTCTGGTTCGGTCAGGGAAAAATCCGGGTCGCCGATACGCGGAGCCGGCCGATTCATGCCGGAACCGGGCGGCAGCTACACGTCGCGACGCACGATTCTCGCGCGCCGCGGGCATCCGTGCATGGCCCTGCCGCCATCAGGGGCAATCGGGTGCGGCCGTTGCCTAGCAGACGTCCTGCATGTTGCGCGCCAGATCGTCGAGCAGCATCCGCGCGGTCGCGACGTTGGTCGCGATCGGCACATTGTGCACGTCGCATGCGCGCACGAGCGCGGTGATGTCGGGATCGTGCGGCTGCGCGGTCATCGGGTCGCGCAGGAACACGACGATGTCGACGCGGCCGTCGGCCAGCTCCGCCCCGATCTGCAGGTCGCCGCCGAGCGGCCCCGACAGCTTGCGCTCGACCTCGAGCCCGTGCGCGTCCGCGATGCGGCCGCCCGTCGTGCCGGTCGCGACCAGCCGGCATTGCGCGAGCGTCGCGCGGAATTCGCCCGCGAGCGCGACGATCTCGTCCTTCTTCGCGTCGTGCGCAATCAAGGCGATGCGGGGTTTGCTCATCTCCGGATCCTTCGTTTCAGGTTGTTGTCGTGAAAGGCGGTACGTGCGTCAGAACGTGCCCGGATACGCGCCGCCGTCGAGCAGCCAGTTCTGCCCGGTGATGTAGCCCGCATGCACGCTGCACAGGAACGCGCACGCCGCGCCGAACTCGTCGCGCGTGCCGAGGCGGCCGGCCGGGATGTCCTTCGTGCGCCGCGCGCGCATCTCGTCGACCGTCACGCCCTGCGCCTTCGCCGACGCGGCGAGCGTGGTCGCGATCCGGTCGGTGTCGAACAGGCCCGGCAGCAGGTTGTTGATCGTCACGCCCTGCCCCGCGACCTTGCGCGACAGCCCCGCGACGAAGCCGGTCAGCCCCGAGCGCGCACCGTTCGACAGCGCGAGCACGTCGATCGGCGCCTTCACGGCCGAGCTCGTGATGTTGACGATCCGGCCGAAGCCGCGCGCGATCATCCCGTCGAGGGTCGCGCGAATCAGCTCGATCGGCGTCAGCATGTTCGATTCGAGCGCGCGGATCCAGTCGTCGTGCGAGAAGTCGCGGAAGTCGCCGGGCGGCGGGCCGCCCGCATTCGTCACGAGAATGTCCGGCTGCGGGCACGCGGCGAGCGCGGCCGCGCGCCCGTCCGGCGTCGTGATGTCGCAGGCGACCGCGGTCACCGACACGTTCGCGCCGGCGCGGATCTCCTCCGCGGTTTCCTCGAGCGTGTCGCGCGTGCGCGCGACGATCACGAGGTTCACGCCCTCGGCGGCCAGCGCTTGCGCGCAGCCGCGACCGAGCCCCTTGCTTGCCGCGCACACGAGCGCGGTCTTTCCTGCGATGCCGAGATCCATCGTCGATTCCTTGGTGGCGACACGCGCCGACGCGGCCCGTCGCACCGGCGCATGGACCACGGGCGGGCCAGGCAGGCGAACGGGCGGGCGCGGGCGCGCGGATTGTCGTGAGACGTCGATATTATCCGGATCATGCGGCGCGCCTTGGTAAAATTGCGGACATCAGCGCGCGGCCGGCTTGCGCCCGCCGCCGCCCCCGATCCTCTTTTGCCGCCAAGGCGCCCCCGTCATGAAACAGGACAGCCGTTTCCCGAATCTCTTCATCACCGATCACCCGCTGATCCAGCACAAGCTCACGCACATGCGCGACAAGGACACGTCCACGCGCACGTTCCGCGAGCTGCTGCGCGAAATCACGCTGCTGATGGGTTACGAGATCACCCGCAACCTGCCGATCACCACCAAGCGGGTCGAAACCCCGCTCGTCGAGGTCGACGCGCCGGTGATCGCCGGCAAGAAACTGGCGATCGTGCCGGTGCTGCGCGCGGGCATCGGGATGTCGGACGGCCTGCTCGACCTGGTTCCGTCGGCACGCGTCGGCCACATCGGCGTGTACCGCGCCGAGGACCACCGCCCGGTCGAATACCTGGTGCGCCTGCCGGATCTGGAAGACCGCATCTTCATCCTGTGCGACCCGATGGTCGCGACCGGCTACTCGGCGGTGCATGCGGTCGACGTGCTGAAGCGCCGCAACGTGCCGGCCGCGAACATCATGTTCGTCGCGCTGGTCGCCGCGCCCGAAGGCGTGCAGGTGTTCCAGGACGCGCACCCGGACGTGAAGCTGTTCGTCGCGTCGCTCGATTCGCACCTGAACGAGCACGCGTACATCGTGCCGGGCCTCGGCGACGCGGGCGACCGCCTGTTCGGCACCAAAAACTGAGCACCGGCACGGCCGCGCGGCGCGCGGCCCGGCTCGCGGCGGCCTGCCCGGCCGTTCGGCCATGCGCGGCAGCCCCGATCCGGCGGTCGCCGCGTGATAAAATCTCGATCCACTCGACATGCGCGGCCCCGCGGCTTCATGCCCGCCGAAACGGCCGCCGATTCAACGACACATTGAAACAATCGCCCGCGCTGCGCGCCCGGGCACGGAGAAAGGTATGGCTGGTCATTCGAAATGGGCCAACATCAAGCATAAGAAGGCAGCGGCCGACGCGAAGCGCGGCAAGATCTGGACCCGCCTGATCAAGGAAATCCAGGTCGCGGCGCGCCTCGGCGGCGGCGACGTCAACTCGAACCCGCGCCTGCGTCTGGCAGTCGACAAGGCGGCCGACGCGAACATGCCGAAGGACAACGTCAAGCGCGCGATCGATCGCGGCGTCGGCGGCGCGGACGGCGCGAACTACGAGGAAATCCGTTACGAAGGCTACGGCATCAGCGGCGCGGCGATCATCGTCGATACGCTGACCGACAACCGCACCCGCACGGTCGCGGAAGTCCGCCACGCATTCTCGAAGTTCGGCGGCAACATGGGCACCGATGGCTCGGTCGCGTTCATGTTCGATCACGTCGGCCAGTTCCTGTTCGCACCGGGCACGTCGGAAGACGCGCTGATGGAAGCCGCGCTCGAAGCCGGCGCGAACGACGTGAACACGAACGACGACGGTTCGATCGAAGTGCTGTGCGACTGGCAGGCATTCTCGGCGGTGAAGGACGCGCTCGAAGCCGGCGGCTTCAAGGCCGAACTCGCCGAAGTGACGATGAAGCCGCAGAACGAAGTCGAATTCACCGGCGACGACGCGGCGAAGATGCAGAAGCTCCTGGACGCGCTCGAGAACCTCGACGACGTGCAGGACGTGTACACGAACGCCGTCATCGTCGACGAATGATGAGCCGGCCGCCGTGCGCCTGTCGCGGCGGCGGCCCGACCGAATCCGCGGCCGGCGCGCCTGAGCGTGCCGGCCGCCCTGTTTTCTAGTCTGCGGGGAATCCCATGAAACTACTCGTCGTCGGTTCCGGCGGCCGCGAACATGCGCTGGCGTGGAAGCTCGCGCAGTCGCCGCGCGTCCAGATGGTCTACGTCGCGCCCGGCAATGGCGGCACGGCACAGGACGAGCGTCTGAAGAACGTCGACATCACGGCGCTCGACGAGCTCGCCGATTTCGCGGAACGCGAAGGCGTCGCGTTCACGCTCGTCGGGCCGGAAGCGCCGCTCGCGGCCGGCATCGTCAACCTGTTCCGCGCACGCGGCCTGAAGGTCTTCGGCCCGACCCGCGAAGCCGCGCAGCTCGAGAGCTCGAAGGATTTCGCGAAGGCGTTCATGAAGCGCCACGGCATCCCGACCGCCGAGTACGAAACGTTCTCCGACGTGGCCGCCGCGCACGCGTACATCGACGCGAAGGGTGCGCCGATCGTCGTGAAGGCCGACGGCCTTGCGGCCGGCAAGGGTGTCGTCGTCGCGATGACGCTGGAAGAAGCACACGAAGCCGTCGACATGATGCTGTCGGGCAACAAGCTCGGCGATGCCGGCGCGCGCGTCGTGATCGAGGAATTCCTCGATGGCGAGGAAGCGAGCTTCATCGTGATGGTCGACGGCAAGCACGCGCTGGCGCTGGCTTCCAGCCAGGACCACAAGCGCCTGCTCGACGAGGACCGCGGCCCGAACACCGGCGGCATGGGCGCGTATTCGCCCGCGCCGATCGTCACGCCGCAGATGCACGCACGCGTGATGCGCGAGATCATCATGCCGACCGTGCGCGGGATGGAGAAGGACGGCATCCGCTTCACGGGCTTCCTGTACGCAGGCCTGATGATCGACAAGGAAGGCAATCCGCGCACGCTCGAGTTCAACTGCCGGATGGGCGACCCGGAAACGCAGCCGATCATGGCGCGCCTGAAGAGCGATTTCTCGAAGGTCGTCGAGCAAGCGATCGCGGGCACGCTCGATACGGTCGAGCTCGACTGGGACCGCCGCACCGCGCTGGGCGTCGTGCTGGCCGCACACGGTTATCCGGACGCGCCGCGCAAGGGCGACCGCATCAACGGGATCCCGGCCGAGACCGAGCAGGCAGTCACGTTCCACGCGGGCACGACGCTCGACGGCGACAAGCTGACGACGTCCGGCGGCCGCGTGCTGTGCGTGGTCGGCCTCGCCGATTCGGTGCGCGAAGCGCAGCAGCATGCATACGAGACGATCAACCAGATCAACTTCGAAGGCATGCAGTACCGCCGCGACATCGGCTTCCGCGCGCTCAACCGCAAGAGCGCGTGACGATGCGCTTCGGGCGCGCCGCAACGCTGCGCGCCCGCTCCTCTGCCGGGGTTCGATAGAATGCCCGGCAGATGCCTTTTTTACGGCCCCCGCTTCGGGCGGGGGCAGCCAGTTCAGACATGACCGATTCGACCTACGACGTGGCGCGCGTGCGCACGTACCTCCAGGACCTGCAGACACGCATCGCCGACGCGCTCGGCGCGCTCGACGGCACGCCGCTCGCGACCGACGCATGGCAGCGCGGGCCGGCCGAACGCCTGCGCGGCGGCGGCTGCACGCGGATTCTCGAAGGCGGCCGCGTGTTCGAACGCGCGGGAATCGGCTTTTCCGACGTCGCGGGCGATGCGCTGCCGCCGTCGGCGAGCGCGGCACGCCCGCAGCTCGCGGGCCGCGGCTTCGAGGCCCTCGGCGTGTCGCTGGTGCTGCACCCGCGCAATCCGTACTGCCCGACCGTGCACATGAACGTGCGGATGCTGATCGCGACGAAACCGGGCGAGGCGCCCGTGTTCTGGTTCGGCGGCGGCATGGATCTGACACCGGTTTACGGTTTCGAGGACGACGCCCGTCATTTCCACCAGACCTGCAAGGATGCGCTCGACCCGTTCGGCGTCGAGCTCTACCCGCGCTTCAAGAAATGGTGCGACGAGTATTTCTTCCTGAAGCACCGCAACGAGATGCGCGGCATCGGCGGGATCTTCTTCGACGATTTCTCGGAACCTGGTTTCGAACGCTCGTTTGACATGATGCAAAGCGTCGGCGACGCGTTCCTGCAGGCCTACCTGCCGATCGTCGAGCGCCGCGCCGAGTTGCCGTACGGCGAGCGCGAGCGCGACTTCCAGGCGTACCGCCGCGGCCGCTATGTCGAATTCAACCTCGTATTCGACCGCGGCACGCTGTTCGGCCTGCAAAGCGGTGGCCGGACCGAGTCGATCCTGATGTCGATGCCGCCGGTCGCGAACTGGCGCTACAACTGGCAACCCGAGCCGGGTTCGCCGGAAGCGCGCCTGTACAGCGACTTCATCGTGCCGCGCGACTGGGTCTGACCCCGGCTTCAAGAAAAGGACGCGTTTCTGGACACCACCGCCCGCCCCGCCCCGCTGCCGCGTCGTATCGGCTTGCTGGGCGGTACTTTCGACCCGATCCACGACGGCCATCTCGCGCTCGCACGCCGGTTCGCCGAGCTGCTCGGCCTGACCGAACTCGTGCTGCTGCCCGCCGGGCAGCCGTACCAGAAGCGCGACGTGTCGGCCGCCGAGCATCGGCTCGCGATGACGCGCGCGGCCGCCGGCTCGCTGTCCGTGCCGGGCGTGACCGTGACCGTCGCCACCGACGAGATCGAGCACGTCGGTCCGACCTACACGGTCGAGACGCTCGCGCGCTGGCGCGAGCGGATCGGCCGGGACGCGTCGCTGTCGCTGCTGATCGGCGCCGACCAGCTCGTGCGCCTCGACACGTGGCGCGACTGGCGCAAGCTGTTCGACTATGCGCACATCTGCGTGTCGACGCGCCCGGGGTTCGACCTCGGCGCCGCGCCGCCGGACGTCGCGCAGGAAATCGCCGCGCGGCAGGCCGGCGCCGACGTGCTCAAGGCCACGCCGGCCGGCCGCCTGCTGATCGATACGACCCTTTCGTTCGACATTGCCGCGACCGACATCCGCGCCCACCTGCGCGAATGCATCGCGCGCCATGCGCAAATGCCCGACGCATCGGCCGAGCATGTGCCGGCCGCCGTATGGGCCTATATTCTTCAACATCGCCTCTACCATTCCTGAATCCATGGATATTCGCAAACTGCAGCGCGTGATCGTCGACGCCCTCGAAGACGTCAAGGCGCAAGACATCAAGGTGTTCAACACCAGCCACCTGACCGAACTGTTCGACCGCGTGGTCGTCGCTTCGGGCACCTCCAACCGCCAGACCAAGGCCCTCGCATCAAGCGTGCGTGACAAGGTCAAGGAAGCCGGCGGCGACATCGTCAGCTCCGAAGGCGAAGACACCGGCGAATGGGTGCTCGTCGACTGCGGCGACGCGGTCGTGCACATCCTGCAACCGGCACTGCGCCAGTACTACAACCTCGAGGAAATCTGGGGCGACAAGCCCGTGCGGATGAAGCTCGGCGGCGGCAAGGGCAACGGCTTCGCCACGGCCAGCGAAAGCGACGAGGACGAAGAGGAAGAGGCCGCGCCCGCACGTCCGGCGCGCAAGACGGCCGCCCGCCGCCGTTGAGCCCCGAGTCGTTACGCGTCTCCCGATGAAGCTTTTCATCCTTGCGGTCGGCCACAAGATGCCGGCCTGGATCGCATCAGGCTTCGACGAATACACGAAGCGGATGCCGCCTGAGCTGCGCATCGAGTTGCGCGAGATCAAGCCCGAACTGCGTTCGGGCGGCCGCAGCGCCGAAAGCGTGATGGCGGCCGAGCGGCAGAAGATCGAGGCCGCGCTGCCGAAGGGCGCGCGCCTCGTCGCGCTCGACGAGCGCGGCCGCGACTGGACCACGATGCAGCTCGCGCAGGCGCTGCCCGGCTGGCAGCAGGACGGCCGCGACGTCGCGTTCGTGATCGGCGGCGCCGACGGGCTCGATCCGGAACTGAAAGCGCGCGCCGACACGCTGCTGCGCATCTCGAGCATGACGCTGCCGCACGGGATGGTGCGCGTGCTGCTCGCCGAACAGCTTTACCGGGCGTGGAGCATCACGCAGAATCACCCCTACCACCGCGCATGACGTGTCGTCCTCGAGACGCGCGCCACGCGCGCACACCGAGATAACGACATGCCGTCCAGCACGCCCCCCGCGCTTTTCCCGACCCTTTACCTCGCTTCGCAAAGTCCGCGCCGCCAGGAGCTGCTGCAGCAGATCGGCGTACGCTTCGAGTTGCTGCTGCCGCGCCCCGACGAGGACGCCGAAGCGCTCGAGGCCGAACTGCCCGGCGAAGCCGCCGATGCCTACGTGCGGCGCGTGACGATCGCCAAGGCCGAGGCTGCGCGTGCGCGCCTCGTCGCGAGCGGCAAGCCCGCTTCGCCGGTGCTGGTCGCCGATACGACCGTCACGATCGACGGTTCGATCCTCGGCAAGCCGGCCGACGCCGACGACGCGCTCGCGATGCTGACCCGCCTCGCGGGCCGCGAACACGCGGTGCTGACCGCCGTCGCCGTGATCGATGCCGACGGCGAACTGCTGCCGCCCGCGCTGTCGCGCTCGTCGGTGCGCTTCGCGGCTGCATCGCGCGACGCGTACGCGCGCTACGTCGAATCGGGCGAGCCGTTCGGCAAGGCCGGCGCATACGCGATCCAGGGGCGCGCCGCCGAGTTCATCGAGCGAATCGACGGTTCCCATTCAGGTATCATGGGTCTGCCCCTTTTTGAGACTGCCGCGCTGCTACGCGCCGCGCGCGTCGCCTTCTGAACCCACCATGAACGAAGAAATCCTGATCAACCTCACGCCGCAGGAAACGCGGGTCGCACTCGTCCAGCAAGGCGCGGTGCAGGAGCTTCACGTCGAGCGCACGCTGTCGCGCGGGCGGGTCGGCAACATCTATCTCGGCAAGGTCGTGCGCGTGCTGCCCGGCATGCAGTCGGCGTTCATCGATATCGGCCTCGAACGCGCGGCGTTCCTGCACGTCGCCGACATCTGGCATCCGCGCCTCGCGGGCGAGCCGCAGTCGAGCGCGCCGCACCAGCCGATCGAGAAGACCGTGTTCGAGGGCCAGACGCTGATGGTCCAGGTGATCAAGGATCCGATCGGCACGAAGGGCGCGCGGCTGTCGACGCAAGTCAGCATCGCGGGCCGCACGCTCGTCTACCTGCCGCAGGAGCCGCATATCGGCATCTCGCAGAAGATCGAGAGCGAGGCCGAGCGCGAGGCCGTGCGTGCGCGCCTGACGGCCGTGATCCCGCCGGACGAGAAAGGCGGCTACATCGTGCGCACGATCGCCGAGGATGCCACCTCCGACGAACTCGCCGGCGACGTCACGTACCTGCGCAAGACGTGGGCGACGATCGTCGCCCAGGCGCAGCGGCTGCCGGCGACGAGCCTGCTGTACCAGGATCTCGATCTCGCGCAGCGCGTGCTGCGCGATTTCGCGAACGACGACACGACGCGCATCCAGGTCGATTCGCGCGAGACGTACCAGCGTCTCTCGGAATTCGCAGGCGAGTTCACGCCGGCCGTGAGCCCGAAGCTGCACCACTACACGGGCGAGCGGCCGCTGTTCGACCTGTACAACATCGAGACGGAGATCCAGCGCGCGCTGTCGCGCCGCGTCGACCTGAAGTCGGGCGGCTACCTGATGATCGACCAGACCGAGGCGATGACGACGATCGACGTGAACACGGGCGGCTACGTCGGCGCGCGCAATTTCGACGACACGATCTTCAAGACCAACCTCGAGGCCGCGCACACGATCGCGCGGCAGTTGCGGCTGCGCAACCTCGGCGGGATCATCATCATCGACTTCATCGACATGGAGAACGCGGAGCATCGCGATGCGGTGCTGTCCGAGCTGAAGAAGGCGCTGTCGCGCGACCGTACGCGCGTGACGGTGAACAGCTTCTCGCAGCTCGGGCTCGTCGAGATGACGCGCAAGCGCACGCGCGAGTCGCTCGCGCACGTGCTGTGCGAGCCGTGCCCGACCTGCCAGGGCAAGGGCCAGGTGAAGACGTCGCGCACCGTGTGCTACGACATCCTGCGCGAGATCCTGCGCGAGTCGCGACAGTTCAATCCGCGCGAATTCCGCGTGATCGCCGCGCAACAGGTGATCGACCTGTTCCTCGACGAGGAATCGCAGCATCTCGCGATGCTGATCGACTTCATCGGCAAGCCGGTGTCGCTGCAGGTCGAGTCGAACCTGAGCCAGGAGCAGTACGATATCGTGCTGATGTAACGTTCCGCCCATCCGCCGCCGGCCGCGCGGCGCTTCGATGCGGCGCCTGGGCCGCCCGTGCATGCCGCGCCGGCACCCGCCGCCGCCCTTTCACCCTACCCTTTTCGCATTCACCACACACCATGAGCCAAGGCCACAACCGCCGCCAGCGCAAGAAACTCCACATCGGCGAATTCCAGGAACTCGCGTTCAACGCCACCGCGCATTACCGCAACGAAATGACCGACCTCGCGCGCGGCGAACTGATCGACGCGTTCATCGACTTCGTCGAAGCGAACGGGCTGCTGACCGTCGCGTCGGCGGACGAAGGCATCGGCGCTTACGTGATTTCCGGCGCGCCGCGCGGCACGACGACCGACGCCGACCGCGAACTCGTGCGCGGCTGGCTGGCCGCCCGGCCGGAACTGACCGACGTCAAGGTCAGCGAATTCACCGACGCGTGGTACCCGGAAGTCTGAGTTTCCGGTTTCATCCTCCTTTGCGCAGCGCCCGCGCCTGCCCGCCACCACGGCGGGCGAGGCCGGCGCCGCCCCGCTCCCTCCGCCTCCTCCTCTCCCTCCGCCGTCGCGCGACACCCGCGCCACCGGCACCGACTCACACGATTCGCGCCGCGTCGACGGTGATTACCCCGATTTCGGCAGTGAATCGGACGCTTACTTCAATTTAACGTTGATTAAAGGACGTCTCGCGCCGGCGGACCTACTCTGATCGCCAGGAATCCGGAGTTTTCCGGTGCGATCGGCAAGCAAGACGAAAGAATGCAAACCGCTCGCCCGACAGGTGTTCCGGAATCCGGTACAGGCGAAAACGCGACACGGCGACAGGTCAATCAGGGAGACAACCAACGATGCGCCAATCGCTTCCCCATCGCAGCGACGAATCGACGCACGCGAAGGCCGCCTGACCCCACTCTCCAATGAATACGAGGACGACATGGATACGCCGACCACCCATCAGGCAGGATTCCGAATGATCATGATCGCGGCTGGCGTCGCAGCGCTGGTGTCGCTGTCCGCGTGCGGCGGCTCCGGCTCGCTGAGCCAGGGCACCGGCGGCGCGGGATCGGGATCGGGCGACACGACGGCCACGACCGGCGGTACGGGCAGCGGCTCCGGCGGCGCGCAGGCCAATTCGGTCGGCCAGACGACCGCGGCATCGAGCAACGTCGTGACGGCCGCGGGCGGCACCGTGTCGGGCGTCGGCGCGACGATCGCAAGCCAGTCGCTGCCCGGCACGAACGCAGCGACCACGCAGGGGCTCGGCACCGTCGTGCAGGACGCCGGCGCCGCCGTCACGACACTCGGCACCGGGCTCGGGTCGGGGCTCGGCCAGCTCGGCGCATCGTCGAACCCGGTCGGCACGACGGTCGCAAGCACCGGCGGCGTGGTCACGAACCTCGGCGACGCGGTCGCGGCGACCGGCGGCGTCGTGTCGAGTCTCGGCGCCGGCGGTTCGGCGCTGGCGCCGCTCGCGCCCGTCACCTCGCCCGTCGGCAGTGCAATCACGACGCTCGGCAACACGATCGCGGGCAGTGGCGCGACGCTCGGCATACAGTTGTCGACCGGCCCCGTCGCGCAGGTGACGGGCGCCGCCAGTTCGGCGATCACGCCGATCACGACGCAGGTCGGATCGGTCACGCAGACCGTCGCGTCAAGCACGCCGCTCGGCGCACCGCTCACGAACCTCGTGACGACGGTCGGCAACGGCGTCGCGAACGCCGGCACGACGATCGCGAAGACCGGCGGGAATCCGGTGACGACCGGCGTCGGCAACGTCGTGACCGCGACCGGCAACACGGTCGCCACCGCCGGCACGACACTGCTGGGCGGCGGTGGCGCCGCGACGAGTCCGCTCGCGCCGGTCACGGGGCTCTTGTCGACGGGCGCACTCGGCGGCGCGACGGGTGGCAGCAACCCGGCCGGTGCGCTCACGTCGGCGGTCGGCACCGTGACGGGAGCGGTGTCGGGCGCGG